>JAJZPC010000012.1 GCA_021811385.1 Deltaproteobacteria bacterium
CATCACGCCAGCAATGTATAGCGAATCTTGCCTTGCGGGTCAATCGAAACCTGAGCAAACTCCAAAAAAATGACCCGTTGCTCAGCACATATGCAATAGTATATCATAATGTATCCATGTCTGTATTTTTTTGTTCCTTTCCTCTCTATCCTCTGTATGCAAAGGCATCACATGATCAATCAAAATATCGAACTCCTTTTTGCTGAACATCTCTCTGCCAACAACCATGCGGCCAGCGATTACTTCGGGCTCATCAAAAAACTGGTGGGCTTGAAAAACAGTGCTCCTCCGGGCTCCCCGGACTTCAGGCTGGCAAGCGACGCCATCGCCAAGGCATATGGTTTGGTGGAAGATGAGATACGAACCAACACCAATCCCCCGACCAAAGAGCTATCCTTCGGCACCTCGGGCTGGCGGGGGATCATCGGCAAGGATTTCTCCCTGCATTCCGTGGCCCTGGTTACCCAGGCCATTGTTGCCATGTACCGCGAGCTTGATCGGGACGATTCCCTGGCCGCCGCCCTGGGCGTGCGCAGTTTCAGCGAGGCGCAACAACGGGGCGCCGTGGTCGGCTTTGACAACCGCTTCGGCGGCAGTCTCCTGGCCCAACGGGTTATCGAGGTGCTGACCAGCAACGGCATCTTCGTGCACTATGCCCATGAAGCGACCACCGGCACCCTTTCCGCCGCGGTGCTCATTGTAAAGGCAGCCTTTTCCATAAATCTCACCCCCAGCCATAACCCGCTGGAATATGCCGGGTTCAAGTTCAATGCCGCCGATGCCGGTCCGGCCGCCTCGGAGATCACCAGCCGCATCACGGAAAACGGGAGGCAGCTCATCGCCGGGGGGAAAGCCCCGGTGCTGGCCCCGGATAGATCCCTGGTAAAGCAATGCGACGCCCTTGCCTGCTGGCAGGCGCTGGTCGCCAGGGGTGCTTCCCTGCACGGCCTGGATTACCCCGGCATAATGGCAACCTTTCATGGCGCCTCGGATTGCGTGGTTGCGGTTGACTGCGTCCACGGCGCCAGCCGGGTGCACATGCGCTCCTTGTTCGGCGATACGCCCTCGGAGCGGCTCATTCTCTTGCGGGACCAGGCAGACCCCACCTTCGGCGGGGTCGCGCCGGAGCCCTCCTCGCAGAACATGCAGCAGGTGCTGGCCACCTTGCAACAAAGGCCGGAGCCGCTCAAGCTCGGGGTCATCATCGACCCGGACGCCGACCGCATCCGTTTCAGTGACGGCAAGATCGAGATCGACATGAACCTGTTCGGGGCCATGGCCTTTCATTATCTGCATGAAAAAAAGGGCAAGCGCGGCCTGGTGGCCAAGACCGTGGCGACCAGCAATTTCGCCAACGCCATTGCCAAGGGGCTGCACGAGGAGATTTTTGAACCACGGGTCGGTTTCAAGGAGTTCAAACCGGTCATCGGCAAGGCCCTGGTCTGCTTCGAGGAGTCCGACGGCATCTCGGTCATCGGCCACACGCCGGAAAAAGACGCCTACATCGGCCTGCTTCTCGCCCTGGACATGATGCTCACCCTGAAAAAGAACCTTGGCGACTATCTAAGAGAGATTCAAGCGGAGTACGGCCAATACTACCCTGCCAGGGGCGGGGTCGAGGTGAGCCAGCAGGGAAAAGCGCTGCTGGACACCCTGGCCAAGCTGGAAAAATATGCAATCGGAACCGTGCTTGATATTGGTGGAGAACCAAAGAAGATTACCGAGGTAATCTCCATTGACGGCAGAAAGATGATTCTGGAAGACAACAGCTGGCTGATGATCCGGCCCTCGGGCACCGAACCCAAGGTGCGCTTTTACGTCGAGGCGAGAAGCGAATCGGGCAAGGATGGGCTGTTTGCCGCAGCCAAGGGGATGCTCGGCGAGATCGGCCTCCTCTGAAAAAGATCGGTCATCGGTACAAGTCTTCCCTGGTAAGCGGCAGACCGGAGGGGCCTTTGGATGCGTGCTTGGTGGCAACCACCTGACAGATGTGCATCGAGCCGTCCGCAAAGCCGATGGAGACTCCGGCCAGATAGAGCGACCACATTTTAAATTTCTCCAACCCCACGAAATCGAGCGCCTTTTCTTTTCTGGCCATGAGCCCCCGGTACCAATGCCTGGCGGTCAGGGCATAGTGCTCCCGCCAGGCCTCGACATCGTGCACCTCGAAGCCGCAAAGTTCAAGCATGTCGGTCGTGTGCCCCACACTGTCCAGCTCGCTTCCCGGAAAGATATATTTCAGAAGCAGGCGGCGCTCCGGGCTGATCTTGCGAACCGCGCGACGATTGGGTTTGGCTTGGCGGGAGATCCCATGGTTTAAGAGAATGCCCCGGTCCCGCAGGAGCGAATTAATTTTGCGGAAATACTTCGGCATGTTGGCGATCCCGATGTGCTCGAACATGCCGATGCTGGAAATCTTATCATAGGTGCCCTGAACCGTCGCATAATCCCGGAGTTCGACCGTGACCCGATCCGTAAGGCCGAGCCGCTTTATTTTTTCCTGGGCATATTCCAGCTGCTTTTGGGACAGGGTGATCCCATGCGCCTTGACGCCATAGTTTTTCGCGGCATAACAGATAAGGCCTCCCCAGCCGCAGCCGATGTCGAGCAGTTTTTCCCCTTCCTGCAGACGCAGTTTCCGGCAGATCATCTCCAGCTTATCCTGCTGGGCCTGGTCCAGGGAATTGTCCGGATGCCTGAAATAGCCGCACGAATAGAGCCTTTCCTCGCCGAGGAATAGCCCATAGAAATCGTTGCTGATGTCGTAATGAAATTGGATGAATTCCTTGTTGTCCCGCCGCGACTCCCGCCGTCCCACCTCGTCATTCCGGTATTCATGGTGAACCGCTGCCTTCCGGCCAAAGGTCAAGAGAAGCGGCAGGGCCAACCTGAACAGAAGAAGCCGGTTCAGCTTCTTCAATTTGTCCTTGGGCCGTTTTTCCCGGGCAAGGGCAACAAAATCAATCAGGTCGCCGTGAATTTCCAGATGATCATTGGCATAATGGTGCAGGAGGTTTTCGTAGGTCGGCCGCCGCAGAAGCGACCCGATAACGCCAGGCTCGTTAACGGCGATAAAGAAATCGGCAGCAACATCCTTGCCCAGCGGTATCATCGTGCCGTCCCACAGGCGCACGGAGAAACGGGCATCTATCAACTCTCCGATATGCACAAAGAGTCTGCGGGCAGCGGCAAGCCTGTTCTGATCGGAAAAAAACATCATTTACGAAATCCTCCTGTTGGGCATGATCCCGAATATTTCCGGGCGATTTCTGACGTTTCGGTGGCTATCCCGATTGGAAATCGCCGTGCTTCTCAAATTGCTGAGTGTCATTCATAGTCGTAATCCTTTCTTGATAGCCGATAATGAACAACTTGCCCATTAGCCTTACCAATTCCACGCTGTATTCCCGGCTCAACCACTCTCGGTTGTTCCGGAAGCTGCCGAGGAGTGCGCGTTATGATTCCATACTTTGGACCATCTAACCCCTCAATGTATTCGACGAGTTGTGCGTGCTCAGAGCATGTTAACAACGCTCTTTTATAGAGCTTTCCGCGGAGTTCTTGCTGTAGCTCCTGTATCGCAATCAAAATTGCCCTCTGAACGGGGTAGGATCTTTGCGCGGAAAAATACTGAACAAACAACATCTCACGTTGCTGATTGTTTGCATGTTTTCCGTAGCAAACAATTGCCTGCGCGGATTCCAACTCAGATACAGAAGCCGTTATTGTGCTCAGCGCCGCATTTAGTATGTCTGGAGTAACTGAACTCCGCGCCGTAAGTAACTTCCAGACATAGAACCTCTGCCAGTTGTATACAGATGGGTCTCCCAAAAGAAGCTTCTGAGCCATATCAATCCATGTGCCGTCCGGGGCCGCATGAAGAAGCCTTGTCCAGGTATCGCTTCGGTTTGGATGTGTCTCCATTCTCCTCACAACAAATGGAACCAATTGTTCAAGTATCTGATCTTTGAAATCAACAAAATCAGATATCTGAAGAAGCCTGTTGGCATAGGCCCTAAACTTTCTGTCATCCCCTTTAGGGGAAGCATGCAATGTCAGGCGCTGAAATACCTCAGGGATTACTTTCTGCATTTCATCCTTCGAAGCTCTCGCAATTACGTCCTCTACAGCAGAAAGCTGAGCATCGTCCGTAACGTCAACCAATTCTTCGAATTCAGGCGTCCCTTTCAATACTATCTTCGTTTTGTCGCTAGCCAGAAACAACCGGTAGTGCCCAAGCGCAGCCTGGAGGTCATGCAGAGCCCGCAATGCCTGTTTCTTGTTCCTTGCACATATCCGAATATCATCGACATATCGAAAGTAACGGTACCTCTTTGAGATCATTTCATGATCTACCCCCGACAGAAACAGCGATCCGTAAAAGCTGCTCGGATCTAAGTTCTGCGGTATTCCATATCCATCCGTACTCCACTGGCGCATTAACGATTGCAGGAAATCCACTATGATCCTGTCTTCATCGGTCATGCCGGCACCTAGCATTGCCTTTATTCTTGAGGCGAGTTCCTCAACGCGGATGTGGTCGTAGAAACTAGCGATATCGGCAATTAGAACCGCCCCAGTTTGATCTTCTAGGCAAGCCAACCTGAAGTCGTTATGGAATGACTTCCAACGATCAATACGATTGGGGAATGGATAACTGTCAGGATTCTCAGAATCCAGCCGATACGAATAAACCTCTGGCGGGAGATGATGGTCTAGCTTTGGAAGAAGATAGTGAAGCGTTGCCAAATAAAGCAACCTGTGTGCCGGATGCAACCAAACTGCCTCCCGAACCATCCCGCTAGCTTTTGGGACGTAGTCAGATATCCATGGATATGCATCGATTTGAAGTATTCGGTGTTTTCTTTGCTCAAGATACTCCGGCAGCTTCGCAGCAACATCCGCGAAATTAAGCACGTCTGAAAAGAAGTCGTCGTCGCTATCTTTGACCAACCAGCGACCAGCCTTTGGGATATCGAGAAGCTTTTTAATTTTTTGGTACTCAGCACTCATCTCTTCATTCCTTTGATGTTCATTCTGGACATACTATACGGAATTCAGCGAATTCTCCAAAACGCTTATCCACTTCCGCAATCTCAGCCTGACACCCCATTCAGGCTGTCAATTTTTCTCCAAGTCCCGAAGCCCGCTCCACCCTCCTGCCCACCGCCGCCTCAATCTCCTGAGGCCTTCCAACCAAGGCAACCTGACGCCGGGCCCGGCTGATCCCGGTGTACAACAGTTCCCTGGTCAACAGGGCCGAATCCTCTCCGGGCAGAACCAGGGCAATCCGGTCAAATTCAGAGCCCTGGCTTTTGTGGATGGTCATGGCAAAGGCGGTTTCGTGCGCAGGCAACTGGCGCAGGGAATAGGAGCGAACCCCCTCCCGGTTTTCCGAAAAGAAAAAGGCCTTGAGTCCTTCGCCGTCTTCCCTAGGCCAGAGGATGCCGGTCTCGCCGTTAAAAAGCCGCAACGGGTAGGAGTTGGCCTGAATGAGCACCGGCCGCCCCTTGTACCACGGGGTGTTCGGCTCGATCAGCCAATGGCGGGCCAGAACCTTTTCCGCATAGCGGTTCAGGGAGGATACCCCCATCGGCCCCAGCCGGTGGGCGCAGAGCAGCCGGAATTGTTCAAACAGCGCCAGGGCCGCATGGGGATCGGCAGCCTCCAGAAATGGACGGTATCCGGCCAGGATTATCTCCGCCAGGGGATGGCTCGGATCACCCTGCACAAGAGGAGGCAACAGGCTGACCTCTGCCGATCCCTGCTGACACAGGGAAACTACCTCCTCCGCCTTTCCCGCGTGTATCGCAGAAGCCAGGGCGCCGATCCCCTTGTGCGGGGAGAAACGGAAGCTCTCCGTAAGCCGGATCACGCACCGGGCCAGGGGATTTTTTTCAGACCCGGCACCATTGTCCAGGACCGCGCCGCAGATATCCCCCAGGATGGACCCTGCCTCCACCGAGGCAAGCTGATCCTTGTCGCCGAGCAGAACCAGCCGTGCCGTGGGCTCCACCGCCGCAAAGAGCTTGGCCATGAGGGCCACGTCGATCATGGAGGCCTCATCCACCACCACAACCTCGCAGGACAAGGGATTCTCCCGGTTATGGCGGAAGGTGGTCGGATGCTCGGCCCGGTAGCCCAGAGCGCGATGGATGGTCGTTGCCTGGGTGGGCAGGGCCGCAACCAGCTTCTGCGGCAAAGACGACTCCCCGGTCTTTTTCTGCAGGGATTCGGTGAGCCGGGCCGCTGCCTTGCCGGTGGGGGCAAGGAGCAGGATGCGCGGCAACGGTTCTCCTGACGCCTTGGCATAGAGCAGGAGCAGGGCCAGATACTTGGCAACCAGCGTGGTTTTGCCGGTGCCGGGCCCGCCGGTGATCAGGCCCAGACGCTCATGGAAAATTCCGGCGCAGGCCTCGCGTTGTTGACCATCCAGTTCCGTGTTGGTGAAGAGTTGGGAGAGGCAGGAGGCGAGCAGGTCGTCCCGCACCGGTACCGGGTGTGCGGCCCTGGTACGAATCTCTTGGACCAGCTCCTCCTCGTACCGCCAGTAGCGTTGCAGATAGAGGCGAGATTCTTCCAGTACCAGCGGGGCCAGAGTGCCATCATGGCTCACCAGGGGGCTTTTCTGAAGCTCGGCGATCAGCTCTGCAAGCGAAGAGGGGGGGGGGGAACTTTGGGGGCTTGGGCAGGAAGTTCCACTTATCAGCCGCTTGAGATCGAGGCAGACGTGGCCATTAGCCACGGCCTTGCGGGCAAGGGCGGCGAGGACAAGGGCGCGGGGGGTAGCGGTGGGGGCAACCCGCTGGAGGGTTCCGGCAAAATAGCGGTCGAACTGATCCAGGGTTCCGCTGGCAATGAGCTGTTCAATCTCCCTGATCATACGCCCTCCCCTGCCAGGTTCTCAAATATCGCCGAGAGCTGTTCGATGCGGGCCAGGGGTGGCAGGTCGGCAAACACCCCGGATTCCGGCCCGGAGTCCGGGTGCATCCCTTTGAAAAAGAGATAAAAAACCCCGCCGAAATCCCGGTCGTACTCATAGCCGGGCAAGCGGCTGCTCAGGTAGCGGTGCAGGGCCACGGTGTAGATGTGGTATTGGAGAAAATAGTGATGGTCGGCCATGGCCGCGGGCAAATTTGCCTTGGCATAATCATCCCGGCTGGCGCCGAGATGGTTGCTCTTGTAGTCGAACAGATACCATTTGCCCTCATGCACACAGACCAGATCCATAAACCCCTTGAGATAACCGCGCAGGGGGATGAAACGCAAGGAGCGCAAGGCCTCGGCATACCCGGCGGGAATCCCCTGGGGATGGTCGAGAAACGGCTGGGCCAGGAGTTCGGCGGACAGGCTGGCGTCCTCGCCCAACCCTGGCCCCACCGGAAAGGTGAAGGGCATCTCGATGAGTCGCTGATCGTCGCCGATATCCGCAAGACAAAAACCATCCCTTGCCCGCAGGGAGGTTTTGAGAACCTCGCCAAAGGCCCGGCAGACCGGGGCGAGCCACAGTTCGGGATAGCCGTAAAACATGAGCTGTTCCCGCACCTGCTCCCGCACCTGCGCGGGGCTCGCCGTCTGAAAAGAAATTCTTTCAAAGAGCGAGTGAAAGAAATTCCCGGCCACCGGCCCCTTGGGAAACTGGGCCAGCGGAAGCTGGGAGGCGGAAGGAATCTCCAGATCCAGAGACGGCGCCGAACCCTCTGCCCAGGTTTCCGGCTCCCGTTCCCCAAAGTCATGGCCGGACTGGGCGGTGAGGTGGGAGAAACTGCCGATCCGCCAAACCTGTTTAAGTATGCGGCCCGGAACCCGGCAGGCCAGGGGCGGAGGGATATCCGGCTTGGCCGCTTCGTCGGCCGGAACCGGAACCATGCGCAGCGGCCGGACCTGCCAGCCTTGGCTTGCACGGGCGCGTTCCTCAAGCATGGCCAGCAGCGCCTGACCGGTGTGCCCCTTGAGGCGCTGCGGCAACGTTTCCGGGCCGCCGGATTCTCCAGTGCTGGACTGATCCCCGTGCAGGAGCCAGGCCAGAGAGCTGCCGTCGTACCCGGAGGCCGGGGCCCAGAGGAGATGACAGCTGTGCCGGGCCCGGGTCACGGCCACGTAAGCAAGGCGCAGCTCTTCGGCAAAACGCTCGGTTGCGGCCAGAGTGCGGGCCTCATCATCGGGAAAGAGGACGATCCTGCCCTGCCAGCCGGCCTTGGGATCATGGAGGGAGACAAAGGGCTGCCTGTTTGCGCTCCCGCCGCCAAGGAAGAGATAGGGGCAATAGACTATGGGATATTCAAGCCCCTTGCTACGGTGGATGGTGACCAGCTGCACCGCATCCTCGTCGCTTTCCAGGCGCAGCTCGGCCTCCTCTCCGCTCTCACTTGCGGCAAGGGTCCGGCTGAACCAATCCACCAGCATGGCAGGGCTGAGATGGTTCCGGCTCTCCGCCTCCTGGAGCAGCTCGGCAAGATGACGCAGGTTGGTCAGGCTCCGCTCACCGTCTGCCAGCAAAAGCAGCCGGCCGGTAACGGACTGCTCCTGCCAGGCACACATCAGCATCCGCATGACCCCGTTTTTCTGCCAGATCCCCTGCCAGGAAGAAAACCGCCCCATGAGTGCATGCAGTTCGGCTTCCGCCCGGTTGAGCCGTTCGAGATCAAGAGCAGTAAAGCCAAGCATTCGAGTGGCAAGAGCCTTGCGGAGCAGCTGCTCATTGCCCGGTTCGGCCACCGCCGCAAGCAACCGCAGGCATTCTTGCGCCTCGGTGCTTTGCCAGACACTGGCCTTGCTCTGGAGCACCCCGTTGATGCCCCTGCCCCGCAAGGATGCTTGGATTTCCGCCGCCTGGGTGTTGGTGCGGACCAGCACGGCAATATCCCCGGCCCGGACACCCCGGTCGCCGATTTGTGCATCCCCGGCCAGCAGCGCGGCGATATCTCCGGCAACCAGGTCCGGGATCAGGGGCACAAGCTGTTTCTTGACCAGCCGCCCCCCCCTGCTTGGGCAGAACCCCTCGGGCAGGGTGAGGAACTGGAGGGGCTCCGAACCCAAACTTGGGGAATGCCAGAGATCTTCCGCGCCAGGACGGGCGGCAACCTGGGCGTAGCTGATGCGAGCATCGCCAAAAGGCTGGACCAGCGGGCCGAAGAGAGCGTTCAGCGCCGCCACCATCTTCCGGTCGGCCCGCCAGTTGGTGGTCATGGTGTGCTTTTCGGACGCCGACTGGCTGGCGGCCTCAAGATAGGCATAAATATCCGCGCCCCGAAAACCATAGATGGCCTGCTTGGGATCGCCGATCAGGAAAAGGGCCTCCTTACCGCCCGTCCCGTAGATGGTCCGGAAGATCCGGTACTGGATGGGGTCGGTATCCTGAAACTCATCGATGAGCGCCACCGGAAAACGGGCCCTGATCCGCTGAGCAAGCCCATGGCCGCTTTGCAAAGCCCGGTCCAGCCCGGTGAGGAGCTGGTCAAAGGATTGCTGCTGCCCGGCCAGCAGACGTTTGGGCAGCTCGGCCCGGATATAGTGCGCCGCCCCGGCCAGGAAGAGCGCCTGGCTGCCGACAGCCAGGGCCGCACCCCTGGCAACCAATCCGCCCCAAGAGGCGAAAAAGGGATTGGGTTGTGCCAACCCTTTTTTCAGGGCCGTTGGCGTGAACACCTTGCCCTCCGGCTGAAAGATATTCTCTTCGGCCAGCAGCTCCGCCTGGTTTGGTAGAGCAAAGGCAGCCGGCTCAGCCAGATTGAAAAAAGCATCAATCCGATCCAGCAAACCATGCTCCAGCAGGGTTTTAAAGGAAGCGGTCAGCCCCTCTGCCTGGGCAAAGTATCGGACCAGGGCCTCATGCTGCTCCTGCCAGCACACCCGGACCTCACCATAGAGGTAGCAATATTCCCGCACCAGGGCCGGGATTCCATCCTCTGCCGGGATTTCGCCGGTAATGGCAAAATCGGAGTGCCGGATCGCCTCCTGGGTCAAACCGCGCAGCTGGCCCGGAGAAACGCCTTGCCTGACCAGGCTCGCCAGCCGATGATCGAGGTCGTAGAAAAACCGGCTCCAGTAATCATCGGAGATCTCCCGCGCCAAAACCTCGGTGGCGCCGGTGAGCTCAAGTTCAAAGAGCAGACCGGTCTCCAGGGCATGTTGCTGCAAAACCCGATGGGCAAAGCCATGGATTGTGGAGACCGCAGCCTTGTCAATGTCGCTTAGGGCCCGGGCGAGGAGACGGCGATCCGCCTCGGAATCTGGGCTGCGTGCAAGAAGTTGAGACAAAAAAGGGTCATCCCCGCCTTGTTGGTCCTCAAAGGCCTGCAAGGCCGAACGCAGCCGCGCCCTGATCCGCTCATGCAATTCCGCTGTTGCCGCCTCGGTGAAGGTGACCACCAGGATCTGCTCCACGGTCAGCCGGTGTTCCAGCAACAACCGCAGGTAGAGGGAGGTGATGGAATAGGTCTTGCCCGTCCCGGCGCTGGCCTCGATGAGCTGGACGCCGGTATTGGCCACCAGAAGCGGATCAAACCCCCTGCTCATAGTTCCTCCATGTGTCTGAGCATGGGCGTGAAGATGCGGGTGGCAAGCTCACCAAAGGAGGGGGAATTGCCTTCCCGATACAGGGCATAGCTTGGAGCAACCGGCAGAGTGTCGCCAAAAAGCTGGCGGCAGTATGGGTCATCCCCCTCGCCGGGCGCGAAATCGTTGCCGAGGTATTCCTCCCCGGCCTTGGCAAAGGCGCTCATCCGCCGCTCCTGCTCGGTTCCCTTGTCCGAGGCCATGGTCCGGGCAAAGACGAGTCCGCTTTTGGGGAAAAAGGGCAGCGGCGCATTGAGGCCGCCTGCAAACAGGGTGGCAAAATCCAGCAGCATGCTTTTTGCCTCGGGAACCGTTGAGAAACGAAGCACCTGGGCAGACCCCTTGTCGCTTCCCCTGCCGATGACGATGGTTTCACTCCGCTGATCCTCGGGTGCAACAACGGAGAGGAAAAGATGCTCCAGCCAGACCGGCAGCAGTATCCGGCCATGGAGCAGGCTGTTGGTCCAATGGAGATACCCTCCGGGATATCTGTTGCCCAGCTCGCCGTGCAGGGTTATCTCCGGGGAAAGCGCGATTTCGAGGCGCAGAGGAGGAAGCACATCCCCTGTCTCATAGGCAAGGAGCTGCTCCACAATGGGTCGCACCGTCTCCCGGATCTCGGCAAACACCGTCTGCGCCCCCTGGCCCAGGGGAACCCGCCCCTCCCCCCGCCAGCGCGCCAAAAGCATTTCCGGCCTGGACAGTCCTTCCCCTTTCATGGCCAGCAGATCGCGGCTCAGCTGATATTTTTCCAGGCCATCAAGATGGATGGGCTCACGGTCCTGCATCTCCCGGCCTTTTTCCTGCAGGAAAAGGCCGAGCCGGTTTTCGAGAAACCAGCGAACCGGATGCTGCAGATAGCGGGACAACTCCGAAAGGGAGACCGAGGCCGGGCGGAATTCGGCCGGCGGCAAAGGCTCCGGCAAAAAGGCATGGCTGGAATGGGCGCCTGCCTCTTTTGCCTGGGCAGCCCGGCAGTATTCCGCGCCAAAACTGCACAATCGTGCATCCGTTCCGGAAAAATATCTCCGGCTGAAGGGCTGGAGGGGATGGTGGACCACAAGCCGCTCCTCCAGCCTTTTGCGGTGTGCGGCAAAACAATCCGCGCCGCCGGGGCCCAAGGGGGCAGGCCCAAGGCTGAAGCTCTCCGCCAGGCAATCCACCAGCTCCTCAACCACCACGGCAGGGGGAAGCGGTTTGCCGTCCCGCAGGTTGTTGCCCAGATAAAAAATCAGGAACCTCTCGCGGCTGGCAAGCAAGGCTTCGAGAAAGACATACCGGTCATCGTTGCGCTTGGCCCGGTCGCCCCGCTGCGGGTGGCGGGCGATGAGATCAAAACTCTGCGGGTGTTCCACCCGGGGGAAATCCCCGTCATTCATGCCCAACAGACAGATAACCTTGAAGGGGATCGAGCGCATGGGCAGCATGCCGCAGAAGGTAAGGCCGCCCTCGAGAAAGCCCTGGGCCGTTGCCTGGCCGGACAGTTTCTCCTTGAGGAGAATGATGATGCCGTTCAGATCGAGCGGCTGGCTGAACCCGGCATCCTCCGCCTCAAGGGCGATCTGGGCCAAACCGTCCCGTATCTTCTGCACTTGCCAGGCCTGGGGAGAATCCTCCCAAAAAAGCGCTGCCAGCAGATCGTTGAGAACCCGCTGCCACTCCGGCATCTCCCTGGCCAAGGAGAGCTTGTCGGCCCCGGCAAACAGGGTTTCGCAAAAATTCATGAACCGGCCGGCAAGCTCCGCTGCTTGGCCCTCGATCTCCTCATAGGGAAGAACCTCGCCCAGAAAGGCCCCATCCGCCCGCACGGCATAGCCCAGGGCCAGCCGGTCAAAGCCGAAACGCCAGGTGTTCTGCCGCTCTTTGGGCTGCTGCAGCGATTCCCGGTGCAGCTCGTCAACCCCCCACCTGATCCCGGCCTTTTCCACCCAAAGCCTGATTTTGGGCAGGTCATCCGGGGTAATCCCGTGATTCTGCTGGATCGCCTCGCAGGCCAGCAGCTCCAAAACCTCCGAAACCGACATTCTGCCGGGGGCCATCTGGAGGAAACGGAAGAAGACATCGATGAGCGGGGCGCCGCTCAACAGGGAGCGGTCCGCGATCCGGTAGGGGATACAGCGTTTGTCCTCCGGGGAAAGGCCGAACACCGCCTCGATGAGTGGGGCGTAGGCCGAAACATCGGGCAGCATGACCAGGATGTCGCGGGGAGCAAGGGCCGGATCGTCCTGGAGCAGGGCCAGCACTTGATCCTGCAACACCTCGACCTCGCGGAGACGGCTGTGGCAGGCATGGATGCAGATGGAAGCATCGTCCGCGGCCAGGGTCCGAGGAGAGGCGTTGCCGCCCGCCGGAGTGCGGTGGCGCAGAAGGAGGATGTCGTTCTGCAGCACCTCCAGCATGGTGCGCGGCGCTCCATGCTCACGGTACTGTTCCCCCGCCTCGACATAGGGAACCGAACCTTCAAGAACCTCCTGAAAATCACGGGCCATACCGCCCATGGAGGCAAGAAGCGGATGGCCGATATCCAGATAGAGGTCCGCTGGGTCCAGGCCGACAGGCAACCGGGCCAGGGCGCGGTGCGCCTCTCCCTGGGAACGGATGTCGGCAAAGTATCCCTCCGCAGGGGAGAAAAGATGAAAATGCACCGGCAGGATTTGCGCCAATTCCCCCATGATGCCGAGATAGATGGTGGGCAGGGTGTCGATGCCGAACAGGGAAACCCTGGCGGGCAGGAGATGGGGAAAGGGGATGGCGCCTGCGGCCAGCGCCTGCCTGGCTCGCTGCATGAGCCGGGCCGGTGAGCAGCAGCCCAGATGTTCCACCAGCAGACGCCAGAGCTTGGGCTGCCAGAGATCCTCCTCCAGAGCATGGGCAAAGGGTCGGTTCTCTCCTTCCTCCCAGGCAAGGATCATCTCGGGGCGGTACACTGCATACTGATCAAAGAGATGGGCGATCTGCCTGGCCAGCTGGAGCTTCTTGCTCAACGGGCCATCGGAAAGGTAGGAGGTGAGAGGGGAAAAATCAGGATCGTTGCGGCAATCCTCGAGAAGAGCGCAGATCACAAAGGCAAGCCTTTCCCGGCTATACCGCTGCACCTGGTCGCCCTCTTCCCCCAGGGTTGCCCGCAGCACCCGTTGGACAAACTGCCGGGGGTGGGGAAAATCCGGATTGGCCCACACCCCGAACCTGCCGGAAAGCTGCATGGCAAGCCAGGTCGCCATGCCCTTGCTTTGCACGACGATGCATTCCGGGGCCAACGGCGAGGAAAGCGGCGTGCGCAAAACATCCGCCAATGAGTCCAACAGGGTCTCAACCCTGTTGGACCGATAGATATGCATGGCGCTCTTCATGATCTTATCCCGCGCGATGCAATGGTGCTACGAGAGAGGGTGCAACAGAGGGTATCTGAAAAAAAGCGGCACTCACAAGACAGCGGCTATCAGGCCGCCAAGCGCCGGAAACAATCCTGCAGCCGGGTGACAAGCTGCCCAAGCTCGGGCTTTGAAATCTGGTCGTCGGCGCCCACGGCCTCTCCCTTATGCAGGGCCAGATCGTTGACCAACGAAGAAAAAAGCATGACGGGGATGCCGTCGTACCCGCTGTTTTCCTTGATCCGTTTACAGAGATTATGCCCGTCCATCCGCGGCATTTCGATATCGCTGATCACGGCCAACACCTCATCGTGCACCGTGCCGTTGCTTCTCAATTTTTCCAAGTATTCCCAGGCATCCTGTCCGTCCGAATGAGCGACAACCCTGTACCCTGCCTTTTCCAAGGTTTTACGGATCTGGTCCTGAATGATCCGCGAATCGTCGGCAATGACCACGGCCTTGTCCACCTGATCCGCATCAGGACGCGCCGAGATGGCATGGGCCTCGGAATCAATAACCATGCTGGGATCGATGGAGGCGATGATGCTCTCGAAATCAACCATCTGGATGATATTGCCATCCACCAGGCACACCCCGGTGAGGCTGCTGTAATGGGAGATGATCGGCGGCGGCGGCAGGATTGCCGTCCAGCTGACCCGGTAGACCTTGTCCACCCCGTGGGCGATAAAACCGAAAAACTTGCCGTTGATCTCGGTGACGATGACCACCCATTTGGCTCGTGCCTCCGGGGAAAGGTCCGGCTCGTAGCCAAACCATTCGCAGAGATCGACCAGGGGGATGGTGCGGTCCCGCAGCAGGAAGACGCCTTTCATGGCCGCGACGCTCTCCGGGATTTCGGTCAGGCTTTCAGGCATGGCCACCAACTCACGGACCTTGGCGGCATTGATGCCGTAGGCGGTTCTGCTGATGGAATCGGTGGTTTGGTCATGCCACTGGAGAAAAAGGGTGATGATTTCCAGCTCGTTTGTCCCGGATTGCAGAAGAATGTCGGTCTTGTAACCAGCGGCTTGGCTCATGTAACGGCTCCAGTGTGTCGGGGGTGCTGCCCAAGATGAAAGAGGTGAAAGATATGTTCTACAATTATAGGAAAGCGGAAAATTACTCAACTAAATAATCGAAGCGCGACAGGGCTGGGAGGGGTCGGCCCGCTCCCTATCCCTTGTGTTTTTGCAAAACCCCGGCCATGGTCTGAAAGAGGTTTTTGGCCTGAACCGGTTTCACGCAGTAGTCATCCATGCCCGCGGCCAGGCATTGCTCCTTGTACCCTTGGATGGCATGGGCGGTAAGGGCGATAATCGGCATATGCCCGCCGTTGTTTTTTTCCAGCGAGCGGATGAGACCGGTGGCGGCAAAACCATCCATCTCCGGCATCTGGATATCCATGAGAATGAGATCGAAATGTTCCCGCTCAAAGGCGGCAACCGCCTCCTTGCCATTGTTGGCGACGCGCACGGCATGGCCTTTTTTCTCAAGCATCCGCACGGCCAGCCGCTGATTGACCAGATTGTCCTCCGCCACCAGGATGGTGAGCGCCGGCAGGGTATCATCGCCCTCGCCCCACGAAATCGGGGCTTGCCGCGACTCTCCCTCTGGAGACACCGCCACCCCGACCATCTTGGCCAGCACCTTGATCAGCCGTTCCAGCTTGATGGGTTTGGGCAGCAGATATTCGCCAAGGTCCGCCCTCCATTGCCCTGCGCTTTCCCGTTGGTCAACCGCATTCAGCATCAGGGCCACGGGGGTTTTCCCCTTCGCCTGTTTTTGCAATTCCTTGGCCAACTCCCAGCCATCCAGGCCGTCCATCTCCGCCTCGGCCAGGACACAATCGAAGGGACGCCCGGCTTCCCGCTCTTCATTGCACAGGGCCAAGGCGCCGACCCCGTTCTCCGCCGTGCGGACCTCCAGATTCAGTTCGGCGAGCATGACGGCGAGCAACTGCCGGCACCCCCCTTCCCCGACAACCAGCAGGATCCTTTTCCCCTGCAAGGCCGCCATGGTCTCGCCCCAAGGGTTGGCAGCCGTATCCCCAACTCCGGGAGCAAGCGCCAGGACAAATTGAAAACTGCTGCCTTGCCCGGGTTCGCTTTCCACCCGCAGGGCGCCGTGCATCATCTCCACCAGCTGCTTGCAGATGGCCAGCCCCAGGCCGGTGCCGCCGTATTGCCGGGTGTAGGAGCCGTCAAGCTGGGTGAACGACTGAAACAACCTTGCCTGCGCCTCCCCGGCAATGCCGATGCCGGTATCCACCACCTCCACCCGGATCGGCATCGTCCCCGGCACAGCGGCAGCCACATCGAGAGCCCTGGTAATCTTGATGCGCACCGAACCCCTGGCGGTAAATTTAAGGGCGTTGCCCACCAGGTTGGTAATCACCTGCCGCAGCCGGGTCGGATCACCCACCACAACCCGGGGCAGATCGAGGGCCACATAGGCCAGGATATCGAGTCGTTTGGCATGGGCGGCATGGGCAAACATCTCCGCGATATCCTCGGCCAGATCCCGCAGCCTGAACTCGATGGATTCAAGCTCCAGCTTGCCTGCCTCGATCTTTGAAAAATCAAGGATATCGTTGATGATATGCAGCAGGGCCTCGGCCGAGGAATAGACGGTTTCGGCGTATTCGGTCTGCTCCTTGCTCAAGGCGGTGCTGAGCAGAAGCTGGGTCATGCCGATCACCCCGTTCATGGGGGTGCGGATCTCATGGCTCATATTGGCCAGGAACTCACTTTTCAGGTGGTTGGCCTGTTCTGCCTCACGGCGGGCAACCTCAAGCTCCCGGTTGACCTCAACCAGATGTTCGGTGCGCTCCCGGACCCGTTGTTCCAGCAATTCCTGCTGATCAAGCAGATCCCGGCGCGATACGCTCAGATCATCCACCATGGTGTTGAAGGTGTGGAGCAGCTCACCGATTTCATCGCTCCGTTCCCCCTGCATCTCGATCTTTTTCAGCTCACCCTTGCCGACCCTCCGGCTTGAGGCAACCAGCCAAGAAAGCGGATCGACAAAAAAACGCTTGAGACCGAAAAACAGGACAAGGGAAAGCAGCAGGACAATCCCCAGGGTGAGACAGAGGATGAGCAGCTGGAGATTTCGCCCGGCAGCCAGCAGATCCTTCTCCGGCAACACCGCTCCCAACCAGAGATCCGGCGCCACCTGACTGAGTTTGCAATAGGAGGGCTCGGACAATGCGCTGGAAAAGAGAAACCGCGCCTGGTTTTGCCGCAAGGCGCCCAACAGGGCGAGGGGCAGGGTTTCCGGCAGACCATCCCCGCCCCTCCTGAAAAGAACCTGCCCGGTCCCGTTCACAAAAAACATCCGCCCGGTCGCGCCGATTTTTGTTTCCTGCACCGGCTTGGCCAAAAAATTCGGCTCGATGGTGAGAACCAGATAGCCTTTCAGCAACGGGTCCGACAGAGCCCCCTGCTCCGCGTCGTTTGCATAGACAAGCTTTTTCGAAAAATAGGCCACCGGCTTTTTGTTGTCCGCATTGACCGCCAACTGAAAAAAAGAGTCCTCCCCGCTTTCACGCAAACGCCGGAACCAGGCGGAACCGCTCTCTTCCTCGGTGGCATTTGCCACCTCGCCGTGGACAACCCGCGCATCCTCATAGCCATCGGGCAAGAGCACCCGCATTTCATAATATTCCGGATAGACCTCCATGTACTTGGCAAACTGGGTGAGGAGCGGATTCTGGAAAATGGCGTAACGGGTCTGCTCGTCGGGAATCATGATGTAGCTCTTGAGCAGGTCGGAACGGGAAAAAAGCTCGAGATTGGCCTGGGAAATCCCCAAGTAGGAAGTTACATTGTTTTTCACCTGGCCAAGAAGCGCGTCCGCCTGGGAAAAGGCTGTTTTTCGCGCATAGTCGGAAAGCCTGGCCGAAACAAACACGCCTATCCCCAGAAAAGGGAGGACAATGAGAGGAATGAGGAGCAGACTGATTTTGGTTCGAAGTTTCATAAAAATGGAACCCTAGCGGAGTCCTGCCGAGGCCTTCAAAAAAATGGAATTATACCGCTTCTCGGCCCGCGGCGGCAGCGGAGCGTATGGCTCGGAGCGGGCCATGGTCTTTTCATCGGGCCAGATGATGGTGTTGTGCAGATGTTCCGGGGGAAGCAGTTTTTTCGCCGCCAGGTTCGGGGTGGCTTGGAAGATATACCCGGCAAGTTGCGCACCGTTTTCCGGTTCGTTGAGAAAATTGATAAAGGCCAGGGCCAGAGCTTTTTTCGGGGAAGAATCCATGACCACCAGGTTATCCAGCCAGAGGCTGGTTCCTTCCTCGGGAAAGACAAAGGCGATGTTTCCGTCGAGTTCCTGGAGTGTCACGGCATCACCGCTATAGACCATGGCCATCCAGATATTCCCCTTCACCAGCTGGGATTTTTTATCCAGGGCGGGGTACCCGTATTTTTTCACAAAAGGCTTCTGGGCAAGCATCGCCTTTTCCACGGCATCCAGTTCTTCCATGCCGGCGCTGTTCACCGAATAGCCCAGCATCTTCAGGGCGGGCACCATGGCGTCACGCCGATCCTTGATCATGAGGATCTTGCCGCGCAATCCTTCCCGGGGCATGAGCAGATCCTTCCAGCCGCGCACCTCGCCCTTGACCAGATCCTTCCGGTAGACGATCCCCATGGTGCCCCAGGAAAAGGGAACCGCATGCTTCATCAGCTCCGGGGCCACCCGGGCCCAGGCGGGGTCGATATGTCTGAGGTTCGGCACGCTGGCGGTGTCCACCGGGGCCAGCCATTTGCGGTTCAGATACGACAGGCCGTTGATCATGCTCACCAGAACCACGTCGTATCCCTTGCCGTTGGTCAGCGAGAGCAATCGCTCCTGCTCCTCCTCGGTTTCGTAATACACCTGACGGATCTTGACCCCATGCTGTTTCTCGAATTTCTTGATCAACTTCGGATCCATGTAATCGGGCCAGCTGAGAAACACCAACTCCTGGGTTTTTTTCCGTGGAGGAGCGGCCTGCCCCGCCAGGGGGGAGACAAGAAGGATTGTCCAGAGCAGGACAAGGGAAAAGAAAACACAACCGATACAACGCGGACGCGGGCTTGCAAAAAAACAGATCATTGACACGCTTCCTCTTAAAAGGTGGGCATGGGCATGAGGCCCCATTTGTGGTTGTCCGTGGTCACTACCACGGACCGGACCGCATGGCCGGAAGCCTGCAGGTCAACGAGCAGAACCGGTCTTCGCTTCAGGCCGATCTTGAAAATCTCCGCCGGAGACACGGGCTGGCCGGTGGCATCATCCACCCGCATGAAAATAAGCCGCTCGACCTCATAATCGGTTTCCACCGAACCCCAGGTCCGGACAAAATTATAAAAAATCCGGAAGAACCTCCCCAGTCCGCCGCTGAACCGATGCTGGTGCCATTCGAGAATCTCGGGAAACCGCTCCAGCATGTGATCGGAAAAGCGCCGGTCCTCCTCGGTGAGCAGGGCATTCAAAAAGAAATCCCCCGGCAGCAGGTAGACCGCGTTGGCCCCCTTGCCTTGCAGGGCCTCCCGCACCTGGGCCGAGTCGAGGGCCGCCTGATACACCGCCAGAATCTCCCGGTCCGGGCGGGGAAACACGGAAACAATTTGCCGGGAATCCGGAGCCTTGACCATGGGCAGGGTCCGCACCGTATAGCTGCGCAAGGCAAAAGCCAACAGCACGGCCATGGTCACGGTCAGACAGTAGGCCGCGACAATCCCCAGCCATTTTGGCCGGATCCGGCCGAAAAACAGCCGAAACAGCCGTCCCCCCGGCTCGCCGGGCAGGAACATGGGGGTGTTGGCCATGTAGCGCGCATAGGCCTCGGGCTGCTCCTGGCGCATCCGCCACTCTTCATTGCGGGCCAGGGCGTAATAGACAAAGAGCATGGTGATATACATGATCAGGATGATGAACCGCGGCCAGTACAGCATCAGGCCAAACCCGGAGATGGCGAGGAACAGGTATTGCGGATGGCGGATTCTGCCGTAAAAACTGCGGGCCACCACCCCCTTGCCGGTGAAACGCCCATAGTACAAAGGAAGGGCCGCCAGGGCAAAAAGCAGCAGCCCGACAACCATGAGCACCTGCAACAGGGAGATCCCCCTGACCAGGGGATCGTCGGGAAAAACCAGATGCGGCAGAAAAAGTTCCGTGGACCAACTGGTGAAAGGGCTTGCGGCGAGGAACCGGAGCACGGGCCCGTACACCGAATAGAAATACAGGGCAAAGGGAGAAATCATGATGATGATTTCAATGCCGATCAGACAGTAGGCAACAGCTGTCCAGAAAACGAGCAATTTCCCCCCGTTGTCGACGTCAACCATCCCCTTTTTCCGTGTCCAAAAGCGGCTTGCAGCAGATGCCGACAAACCCGCAGATGATATCGGAAAGTTTCTCCAAGTCGATGGGTTTTTGCAAAAGCGCATGGGCCCCGCTGTGTTCAAGCATCTCTTCCATATTCGGCACATCGATGCCGGTGACAACGATGATGAACAGTTCGGGATACCTTCTCTTGACTTTCTGCAAGACCTCATAGCCGTTGATTCCCGGCATTCGGATATCAAGAGTCATGATGGCCGGCTTTTCTTCCTTGAGGATATCAAGGGCCTGTTCACCATCGGAGGCGACGAACGTCTCAAATCCCAACTTTTCCAGATAACGCTTCAGCAGCATGCAGATGGCGCTTTCATCATCCACAATCAGGATTTTTATTTTTTTCTTCATCCATATTCCTCATGGTGCAATCCTGTTTTTCATCCGCCGGAGCCACGTTCCGCCCTGTCCTCCTCTCCCGGAACGGTTACAGGAGATGCCCGACAAATCCGTAGAGCGTGTCGGAAAGCTTTTGCAGATCGATGGGCTTGTGCAGGAGCGCATGGGCTCCGCTGTGGTCAAGCATCTCCTCCATATTCGGCACATCGATGGCGGTGACGACGACGATGAACAGGTCGGGATGCAGCCTCTTGACCTTCTGGAGGATATCATAACCGTTGAGCCCCGGCATTCGGATATCAAGGGTCATGATGGCCGGTTTTTCCTCCCTGACGATATCCAGGGCATGTTCGCCGTTTGTGGCGATGAACGTTTCAAATCCGATCTTCTCGAGAAATATCTTCAATGACCGGCAAAAGGCGTATTCGTCATCCACGATAAGGATTTTAATTTTTTTCTTCATCCATGATCCCCCCGGATCCCCGATGGCACGACTCTATTTTTCAACCGCCGGGGGACATTCCCCCCGGCCGGGCAGATGCGTCGGCAGAAAGATCACAAACTCCGCACCCTTCCCCTTCTCCGACTCGACCCGAATGGTACCACAATGGTTTTCAATTATCGAATAAACAATCCACAGGCCAAGACCGGTACCACGGCCGGGATCCTTGGTGGTGAAAAACGGGTCGAATATCTTGTCAAGCTCCATCGGATCAATACCGTCGCCGGTATCGCCGAACCGGATTTCAACCCCGGCATCCTTTGCCTTGGTTTCGATAATAATCCGTTTTTCCCCGGAAACCATGGCGTCACGGGCATTGCTCACCAGATTGAGAAACACCTGGGCCAGCTGATCCTCATCCGCCTCGATGCGGGGAAGGTCATGGGCGTAATGCCGCTCCACCCGCACATTGTCCAGATTCAGGTCATGTTCGAGCAGGGCGGCGGTTTTGTCAAACAGCGCATGGACATCGACCATCCGGACCTCGAAGGCATGCTGGTGGGAAAATGTTCTGAGACTGTTGGTGATCTTGGTGGCGCGCTTGATCTGGGCCAGCATTTCATCGAGATTTTTCCGCATGCTTGCGGGGATCTTCTCAAGCTGCATGACCTGGGCCAGGGTGCCGATGATATTGAGGGGATTCAAGATCTCGTGGGCCACCCCCGAGGCCAAGGTGCCGATGGAAGCCAGCTTTTCCTGGCGGATGGCAACCTGCTGGGCAACCCGCAGATTGTCCAGGGCCTTTTCCAACTCATCCCTCGAATCACGCAGAGCCTGCTCCGCCTTTTTCCGCTCGGTGATATCCAGGCGGTATTCGATAATCTGCGTGACCTTCCCCTTCTTATCAAAGATGGGATGCGCATGGATCTCGTGCGTTGTTTCCTGGCCGTCCTTTTCCGGTTCGACATATTCCGTGAGAAAGGAGTCCTTGCCCTGCCGCACCCGGTCAAGGGGCGCGTATGGCGGCGGCGCCTTGCATGAAACCTCTCCGGGAACCTGCCTCGGATAGTCGGCCAGACCGATCAGATGACGCTGCGCGGAAGAGTTGGCAAGCAACACCTGATACCCCTCGGCCTCAACCACGAAAAAAGGATGGGGCAGCGACTCGATGAGTTTATTCAAAAACTTGTTCTGCTCGCTGATCTTCTCCTCTGCCTGCTTCCGGGTGGTAACATCATGGATGATGACAATGGTGGAAGCGCCGCCCTCTCCTGTAACAGGCAAAAACTGGAGGGAAACCTGACGGCCGTTGAGGAGAACCGGCGCCTCCTCCGAAATTTTCTGGGGACTCTCCCCCGGATCTTTCAATAACGCGGATACGGCTTCAAGGGAATGTCCGCAAAAAATCTCGGTGAACTCCGACCCCAGCAGTATCTCTTCCGGGATACCCACCAGGGCGAGGGCGGCGGGGTTTGCGAAAACAACCTTCCTGTTCGCGGCAAACTCAAGAATCCCCTCGGACATGTTCCGAAGGATTACTTCAAAATGTTTCCGGGAAGAGAGCAGCTCCCTGGTGATCTCGCGGGTCGCCACCTCATCAAGCCCGAGGATATCCCGAGACTTTTCCTGACCGCCCGCGGAACTCGCCAGTTCAAGAACCCTGGCCACATGCCTGGCCAGATTGGTCATGCTTCCCTTGGCGATGCAGGAATCCGCCCCCAGGGCCTCGAAATCGAGTTCTTCCTCGGCGGCGATGGCCGAGAGAATGACAAGAAATACCCCCTGGAGATGGGGCATGTTCCGGATGATCCGGCACAGCTTTTCGCCGCTGATGTTGGGCATCACCAGATCGACGAAAATGATGTCCGGCGCGTAGGACTTCAGGATGTCCAGGGCGCTCAGGCCATCCTCGGCGGTACGCACCTCATGCCCGCCCTTTTCCAACAGGTTGGCAATGAGCTTGAGCACCATGGGATGGTTATCGACAACGAGAATCTTTCTGCCCATATTCCTCCTGTGCCGCGTCAGTCAAAAAGGATCCTTTTCTTGCATATTATAGCATAGCCTTTTCTTGCCCCAGGATTTTTCTCACGGAAAAAGGCAGGCGAAAAAATACACCTGCGAATTCGGCCGAATGCATGAACCCAAACATCCTTTTTTGCAATTTGACTTCTGGCAAAAGGGGAGTATAATCTCGCACCGAATCATGGCGCCCCAGATTTGACGGAAAAATCGAGGAAATGCCATGCCCCGGGGCCTTCTTTCAGGAAGCCTAGGAGTGTTGTTGTCAGGTTGCACATTAACCCGCATCATGGAGAGTTTATGTCGAGTTCCTTGCGCTGGAAAATCACCCTCCTGCTCTGTGTCACCATCTTTGCCGGCATGACCGTTGCTCCCTCCTTCACCAAGGTTCCGGCCTGGTGGCAGAAATACCTCGCTCCGGCAGGTTTGAAGCTGGGCCTGGATCTCCAGGGCGGCATGCATCTGGTTCTCAAGGTGGACCTCAAAAAGGCCATTGAAAACAATCTGGATCTCTCGGTCCAGGATCTCAAGGAAGCCCTGGCCGAAAAAAAGATCACCGTGGTCCGCACCGCTTCCGGCGACGCACGCAAGATCATCCTGACCCTGCCCAACACCACCGCCCTGGAGACGGTCAAGCAGACCATCACCAAGGACTTTCCCGATCTTGACGGCGATTTCCAGACCGACCAGGGCTCCTTCCCCCGGATCATCGTCAGCCTGAAACAGGCAAAGATCGATTTCATCAATAACAAGGCCGTGGATCAATCCCTGGAGATTCTCCGCAACCGGATCGACCAGTTCGGCGTGGCCGAGCCGGCCATTGTCCGCCAAGGAGCGGATGAAATCGTCATTCAGCTCCCCGGGGTCAAGGATCCGCAGCGCGCCCTGAACCTCATCGGCCGCACCGCTCAGCTCGAATTCAAGCTGGTGGACGACACGCCGGGCATCAACCTGGGGCAGCTCATCTCCCAAGCCATCCAGACCGGGCAGTGGCAGGAGGGCGGCAGCAGGAAACAGCTCAATCTCGCCTTGCAGAGCAGGCTCCCGGCAGGGACCGAGATCTATTTTGAAAAGGATGTGGACAAGGTCACCAAGAAGGAAATCAAATCGCCCATTCTGCTCAAGAGCCAGGTGCTGATGACCGGCGACATGGTCAAGGATGCCCAGGTCCGGGTGGGCGGCAACTTCAACGAACCCTACGTGGGCCTCGACCTTACCGGTCGTGGCGGCGCGGTTTTCGGCCAGGTCACGGAAAGAAGCGTGGGCAAACGCTTCGCCATCGTCCTCGATGAGGTGGTCCGCTCCGCCCCGGTGATCCGGGAAAAGATCCTCGGCGGCAGCGCCCAGATCTCCGGCAGCTTCAGCTACGAGGAAGCGACCGACCTGGCCATCGTTCTGCGGATCGGCGCCCTGCCCGCTCCGGTGGAAATCGTCCAGAACCTCACGGTGGGCGCCTCCCTGGGCCAGGATTCCATCAACAAAGGGTTGATGAGCGGCCTGTTCGGCACCATCCTGGTGGTGCTGTTCATGGCCGTGTACTACCGGCTTTCCGGGGTCATCGCCAACCTCTGCATGGTTCTGAACATCCTCCTGCTCTTTGCCGGGCTGGCGATGATGGGCGGCACCCTGACCCTGCCGGGCATTGCCGGCATCATCCTTTCCGTCGGCATGGCGGTGGACTCGAACATCGTCATCTTCGAGAGGATGCGTGAGGAATTCGCCCTGGGAAAATCCGTGCGCTCCGGGGTCGAAGCCGGTTTCGCCAAGGCGTTCTGGACCGTCATCGACGCCCATGTGACCACCCTGATCACCGCCCTGGCCCTGTTCCTCTTCGGCACCGGTCCGATCAAAGGCTTTGCCGTCACCCTGTCGCTGGGCATCATCTTCAACCTCTTCTCCACCCTCTTCGCCTCCCGGCTGTTCTACGACTCCATGCAGGGCAAGCGCAAACTCAAGAAGCTTTCCTTCATGCTCTTTCTCAAGAACCCGAATCTTGACTACATGCGGATCAAGAACCTGACCTTCGCCATCTCCGGCACCTGCGCGCTCATCGGCTGCCTGGCCTTTGTCCAGATCATGCGCGGCCAGGCCAACATGGGGGTGGATTTTTCCGGCGGCACCCTGCTCCAGTATCAGTCCACCCAGCCCTTCTCCCTGGGCGAGGTGCGCTCCGCCCTGGCAAAGGGCGATCTTGAAGGCGTCGAGCTGCAAAAGGTCGAGGGCGAAAACCGGCTGATCGTCAAGATAAAGAACAGCGAAAAGGTGGTGGGCCACGTCTCCGAGACGGTCACCGCCCAGCTGAACACCGATTTCCCCGACAAGCACTTCACCGTGGAAAATCAGTCGGAGATCGGCTCCTCGGTGAGCGATACCCTGCGATCCAAGGCGTTGCTGGCCGTGGTCATCTCCCTGCTGGGGGTGGTCGTCTACCTGGGCTTCCGCTTTGATCTGCGTTTCGGCATTGCCGCCACCCTGGCCACCCTCCATGACGTTCTGGCGGTGCTCGGCCTCGTCTGGCTGCTCAACATGGAGATCACCCTGCTCACCATCACCGCGCTGCTGACCCTGGCCGGGTACTCCTTGAACGACACGGTCATCATCTTCGACCGGATCCGCGAAAACCTGCACAAGAGCGAAGATCCGGAGAACATCACCGACGCCACGATCAACACCAGCACCAACGAGGTGCTGAGCCGCTCCATCGTCACCTCGCTCACCGTGTTCATGGTCCTGGTGGCCCTCTACGCCCTGGGCGGCTCGGTGATCCACGATTTTTCCTTTGCCCTGCTGGTGGGGGTCATGGTGGGCACCTACTCCTCGGTCTTCGTGGCCAGCCCCCTGCTCACCCTCTGGCACCGGGGCAAGACCGCGTAGGCCATGCGACCAGATCTCGCCCCAGAGCATGTCCGGCCCCTGACCCCGGACGAGACCTTCCGGTTCAGCTGCCATCCCGGCGTTGCCTGCTTCACCGACTGCTGCCGGCAGCTGGATCTGGCCCTCAGCCCCTACGACGTGCTCCGGTTGAGCAAACATCTGGGCCTTGCCCCCTCCGCCTTTCTCGATCAGTACGCCGTGGTCGAGCAGACCGAGGGATGTGCCTTTCCCCAGGTTTTCCTCTGCATGGTGGATGACGGCCGGGCCAGCTGCCCTTTTGTCACCGCCTCCGGTTGCAGCGTCTATGCGGACCGGCCCGGCGCCTGCCGGACCTATCCCCTGGGGCGCGGCGCCTTCACCACCCCGAACGGCGACCGGCACGAGATGCATGTCCTCCTCACCGAACCCCACTGCAAGGGATTCAGCGAAGGCAACCGGCAGGACATCACCGCCTGGCAGAAGGACCAGGATCTGTCCTTCTACAACGCCATGAACGATGAGCTGCTGGCCATTCTCCAACATCCCGGCCTCAAGGATGGGCAGCAGCCAGGGCCGCGGGAGCTGGAAATCTTTCTCTCCCTGTACAGCCTGGATACCTTGCGACAACAGCTTCTCGACGCCACGCTTGCCCTGCCGTTCCCCATCACGGAAAGCGAGCTCCAGGAGCTTGCCGCACAAGACCTCGCCCTGCTCCGTCTCGGCATCAGATGGTTGGACCATGTCCTCCCCAAACGCTGACAACCGGCAGAACAGCCTCTCGACCGGGCAACTTCAAGGCGAGCCCCCCCTGGGCCGGGAGCTCACCGAGCGGCTGCTGGCCATTTCCCACGAATACTGCCAGGCCGAAGGCGGCTGCCATGGCCCGGACCATACCGAACGGGTGCACAACCTGGCCCTCCACATCGGCCGGCTGATGAACGCCCGCCTGGATATCTTGAGCGCCGCGGCCCTGCTCCACGATATCGGCCGCAGCCACGAGATGCTGTCCCAGGGCAAGATCTGCCATGCCACCAAGGGTGCGGAGATGTCCCGCGCCATTCTCACCGGCTTGGGGTTTTCCCTGGAGATGCAGGAGGCGATCCTGCACTGCATCGAAGCGCACCGCTACCGCAACAACAAGATTCCGGAAACCCTGGAAGCCAAGATCCTTTTTGACGCGGACAAGCTCGACTCCATCGGCGCCATCGGCATCGGCCGCGCCTTTCTCTTTGCCGGCCAGGTCGGAGCCCGGCTGCACAACCGGGGGGTGGACGTGACGAAAACCAGATCCTACTCCACCGAAGACACGGCCTATCGGGAATTCCTGGTAAAACTCTGCAAGATCAAGGACAAGATGCTCACCCCGGAAGGGAAACGGTTGGCTGCCGAGCGGCATGAGTTCATGGAGATCTTTTTCAAACGGCTGGACAAAGAGATCCACGGCAGCCCCCCAACCAACCCCGACACCCCGCAATAGCCCAGGCCCCCCGTGAACACCACCACCCAACGCCTTGCCATCATCATCAAAGACCTGCGGAGGGCCGCCCTGGCAATGGGGCTTGCCCTGCTTCTGGGCTGCCTTGGCTTCTACAGCATCTCCCGCCAACTGCTCACCGTAATCCAGGGCCATCTCCACCAGAAACTCGCTTTCTTCACGGTGGCGGAGCCCTTCCTCGCCCATGTCACCGTTTCCCTGGCCATGACGCTTTTCACCATCATGCCCATGCTCAGCTACTTTCTCTGGCGCGCCCTGGCCAAGCCCTTCAGCCTGTCCCGCTCCCTTATCTTCTGGTTCGTGATTTTCTCCTGCTTCCTGTTCTACAGCGGCGCCGCCTTCTGCTATTTCATCACCCTGCCTTTCGGCATCGATTTCCTCCTGGATTTCCAGACGGAACAGCTCAGGCCGGTTATCTCCATCAGCGAGTTCGTCTCGTTTGTCTCCATCTTTGTTCTCGCCTTCGGTCTTATCTTCGAGCTGCCCATCTTCATGATCTTCATGGCCAAGATAAAAATCCTGCCCAGATCGTTCTTTGAAAAAAACCGCCGCTACGCCGCCCTGGTCATCAGCGTCATCGCCGCCCTCCTCACCCCGACCCCCGATGTGTTCAATATGCTGCTCATGGGGGTGCCCCTCTATATGCTGTACGAGGTGGGGATTATTGTGCTGAAGCTGCTGCGGATAGCGTAGGTACGGCGAGCCCACCCGCCCGCGGCAAGAGATATTGCAAAAAATATCAAAATACGGTGGGAGATGGCCGCGGATATGCTATATTCGTGGCTATGATTTCTTCCTGTTTCAAAGGTGCCCCTGAATGCGCTGGCTTTGTAAATATATAGCAGCCATGCTGATGCTGTTGTTGCCGGTTTGCGCGCCGCTCCGCTCGGGGGGCGCCACCCCTCCTTCCCATTTTCTTTATTTCAATCCCGACTCCATTCACAACAACCTTTCCGGCCTCAAGGAGGCCATGGACTCTTTTTTGTCCGCCTCGGGCTTTACCTTTTCCTTTCAGCCGTTTGCCCGGTTCCACGATTTTGACCGCGAGGTGCGGAACGATAGCCCGGCTTTTCTTTTTCTGCCGGAATGGTACCTCCATCAGGACGGCAATGAGAAACGCTTCAAGCCGTTTCTCATTCCGGTCCGCCAAGGGGCGACCACCTACCGCAAGGTGCTCCTCGTCGCCGCTGATTCGGCGTTGACAGCGGAAAAGCTGGCCGGCACCACCATTGCCATGACCCCGGTGGGACAGGCCGGGCTTGCCGTGCTGGACGAAGCCATCTTCAAGCGCATCGGCCTCCGGGGCAAGGAACTCAATTTCATCACCACTGCCAAGGATTCCGACGCCCTCTTTGCCTTGGCCTTGCGGCAGGTGAAGGCGGCGCTTGTTTCCCAGGACAACCTTGAGCATATCGGCAATATCAACCCCCGTCTTCTCAAAACGGTCAAGATCCTTGCCGTTTCGGAGCCCCTCCCCCTGCCGGTTCTCTGTTATACCTACGGCGCGGTCCCGGCCGGAGAGGTCGAAAGGATGCGAAAGGTTCTCCTGGCAGGCAAAGACGGCGGAAAAGCAGCACGTGTCATGGAGATGCTGCAAATCGATACATGGCGGATTCCCAATGTTGAGTAGCTCGATGCACAAAAAATTGCTCCTCCTGTTGCTGGCGCTCACCCTTTGGGTCGGCAGCGCGACGCCGGTTGTTGCCGCGCCCGGCGGCCCGGTCGCCATCCTGCTCTCGGACAGCGAGGCGGCGTATGGGCAGCAGGTCACCATCTTCAGCGAGGAAATAGGGATGCCGGTGCAGGTTTTCAACCTGCACGGCGACATTGCCCATGATCCCGGCTTGAAGGAAAAGCTTTTTGCCTGCCGGCCATCCCTGATTTTCGCCCTGGGCGCCAAAGCCGCCTATGCGGCAAAGCTCTGGACTCAGGATCGCCAGGAGATTCCGGTTCTTTTCGCCATGGTCTTGAACTGGCAGCGTTATAAGCTGCTGGACGGCAGCAACAATATTGCCGGGATCGCCGCCGAGATCTCACCCGGCGCCCAGTTTGTCAATATGACCATGTTCCTGCCGACCATGCGGCGTATCGGCCTCCTCTACAGCCCTCTTTCGGAAACGATTCTCTCCCAGGCCAGGGAGGCGGCGGCCCTGCTCGGTCTGGAGCTGGTAGCCGAGCCCGTTGACCGGACGGAAAATTTCCAGCGCGCCTTCAAACGGCTCGCGGGCAGGGTGGATGCCTTCTGGCTGCTGAACGACCCTGTGGTCTACACCCTGGAGAATATGGACTGGCTTGAGGATCGCTGCCTGAAGGAGAAACTCCTCTGTGTCGGACAGACTCAGAATCTGGCCAAGATGGGGCTGGCGCTTACGGTCAACCCGGACCTCGGCCAGATCGGGGGCCAGGTTGCGGCCATGGCCCGCAACATCCTGCTGCACGGCCAGAAGCCCGGGGAAATCGGGGTGATGGAGCCCATCGGCACCCAGCTTTTCGTCAATATAAAAACAGCGGAGCGCATCGAGTTGCCTGTCTCGCCCCAGGTGCTGGATATGGCCACCGCCGTTATCCGTTGAGCGGAAACCGGCGCTGCCGGATATTCTTGCATCCTGCTAACCAGATGAAGTCAAAAGGTTTTTTTCCTTTTTTCCGCCGAATGTTTCCTTGATTTTTTTTGCCTCCCCCCATAAGCTGGAGGGAATCAGCAGGGATTTTTCCGAGAAAAAAATCCCTGTTCGGCCCTGTTCGGCATTTTTTCAACAGCGGAAGGGAGAAGAGGGATGCGTAAAAAACGGGTTATGACGGCAGCGGCTTTATTGTGTTTGTCCTGCGCCACCGCAGCCACGGCAACGGATTCCCCCCCGGCTTCCACCGGCAAGGGAGAGGCCGAGGCCTTCGAGGAGATGTTCGGCCAGGGACCGCAGGAGGAGGATGTCTACCGCACCGACCGGCTGCTGCTCACCGCCACCGGCTCGCTCAAGCCGGTGCATCTGGCCCCCTCCGTGGCCTCGGTCATCACCGCGGAAGATATCAAAGGCTTGGGCGCCACCACCCTGGACGAGGTGCTGGAGGTGGTGCCGGGGCTGCATGTGGAGCCGTCCGGCACCGGGTATTTCGGCTCTATCTGGTCGATCCGCGGGGTGCACACCAGCCTCAACCCCCAAGTGCTGTTGCTGGTCAACGGCGTGCCCTTCACCTCCAACTACCAGGGCAGTCGTTTCATGAACTTCCAGATGCCGGTGGCCATGATTTCCCGTGTCGAGGTGGTGCGGGGCCCGGGCTCGGCCCTGCACGGGGCGGACGCCTTTTCCGGCACGGTCAACGTCATCACCAAGGACAACTTCGAGATCGACGGCACCCAGGCCGGTGCGCGCTACGGCTCCTTTGACACCTCTGATCTCTGGGCCCAGCACGGCGGCCAATACGGCGGCTGGGATGTGGCCTTTGGCGTGGAATCCCGCCGGAGCGGCGGCGACAAGGACCGGATCATCGAGCGGGATTACCTCCACGCCATCGGCGCCGGCGCCCTTTCCAACGCCCCGGGCCACTTGGACACCTGGAACGAGCAACTGGACAGCCACCTCAATCTGCGCAAGGAGAACTGGACCCTCCATCTCTATGGCACCCTGCAGGATTCCAGCCTCGGCCCGGGCGGCTCCCAGGCCATCACCTACGACAACGATATCGACACACAATCCCTGCTTGTTGACCTAACCTATCACAATGACAAGCTGGTGGAGAATTGGGATCTGGAGAGCCGGGTCTACTACTCCTATATCAATCAGGATGTTTTCCTCCAATTCTTCCCCGCCGGTTTCCTCAATATGCTGGGTAATCCCATCTGTACCTCCCAGGACGGCGGCGTGGAGGCGGGCGGCGTGTACAAGGGCTTTCGCAATCATCAGCTCCGCATCGGCGGTGGCGCCAAGTCCTACGACTTCGGCCGGGACCAGTACAAGAATTTCGGCCCGGCGGCGGCAGCCGACCCCTTTGGCACGATGGTGCATGTGACCGACCCTGCCCACATCTTCATCGACGAGGCAAGCCGCACCCTGTGGTACGGGCTGGTGCAGGACGAGTGGCAGTTTGCAAAAAGCTGGACCCTCACCGCCGGAGCGCGCCATGACGAATACTCCGACTTCGGCTCCACCGTCAACCCCAGGGTGGCCCTGGTCTGGGAGACCCGTTACGATCTCACCACCAAACTCATGTACGGCCAGGCATTCCGCGCCCCCTCCTTCGGCGAACAGTACGTCAAGAACAATACAGTGTCCGCCGGCAACCCCAATCTCGCCCCGGAGGAAATCGAAACCACAGAACTGGCCTTTGACTACCAGCCCACCAAGGATCTCCGGTTGATCCTCAGTCTGTTCAACTATGAGGCCAAGGAACTCATCGAGCTTACCGGTCCCTTACCCCAGGCATTTACCAACTACGGCGAACAGGAGGGCCGTGGCTTTGAGCTGGAGTTGGACTGGCGGCTACTCCACGATCTCCGGCTGCGGGCCAACTTTGCCTACCAGCGTTCGGAAAACAAGAAGACCGATGCGGTGGTGCCGGACGCCCCGGCAATGCAGTTTTCCCTGAACCCGAGCTGGAGCTTCATGCCGGACTGGTCCCTGGATGGCCAGTTCTACTGGATCGGCGAGCGCCACCGCGCCAAGGGCGACCCGCGCGGCGATATTGCCGACTACGAGCTGGTCAACCTGCTGGTGCGGCGCAAAAACATTGCCAACCACTGGGAGACGGCGGTGGGCATCCGCAACCTCTTCGACGAGATGGGCAGGATTCCCAGCCCCTATTCGGCCGCCGCCCCCGAGGGTGCCTACATCCCCTACGATTATCCCATCGAGGGCCGGGCCGTCTGGGGGGAGATCAGCTACCGGTTTTAGATATCCCCAAGCTGTCGGCAGAGTGGCGGGTCTGTCGCAATTGACAGGTCCGCCACTTTGCCTCCTGGACTTGTTATATGGGAAAAGATCCTCCCCCCAAAAAAATACCGCAACGCTTTAAGGCCGAAAAGCTGGACAAGGTTCTGTTTCTCATGCGCATGGCGAACGACGTCCAGCTCCATTGCGTCATCGTCCTTGATCGTTTTCTGGATGTCGCGCGCATGCAAAGGGCCGTCCAACTCTCCCTGGAGGCTGAACCAATTCTGGCCTGCCGTTTTGTAAAGGGGAAATGGCGGCAATATTGGGAACAGCGGGATGACCTTGACTGGCGGGAATGCGTCAGGCTTGTGCGGGCAAACAATATCGACCTGGAGATCGGCAATTACCTTGCCGCGCCGATTTCGCACCTGGAAGATCCATTGCTGCAAGTCCGGATATTCCGTTCCACAACGGATACACTGTGCGTCAAAATGAATCATATGGTGGCCGACGCCGGTGGGGTAAAGGATTACGTCTGCTTGCTTGCCGAAATATACCGAGGGCTTGCGGCGAACCAGGACTTCCGGCCGGAAGTGAACGGCAACGGCACCCGGAGCCCCAGACAGCTCTGGCGGCATTTCAGCTTTCCGGACAGGCTCAGAATTCTGCGCCGCGGCTTTCGGGACTGGAAAAGCGAGTTGGTTCCGAGAGGAAATTGGTGTTACCCGTTTGTGAAAGCCCCTGCCGCCGGGAGGATGTTCGTGATCCGTCGGCTGGTCGGCCCGGATCGTTTTCCGGCCATTCGCCAATATGCCAAGCTCCACGGGGTGACCATCAACGATATTATGGCCGCCGCCGTCTTCCGCGCCTTGCGTGCTGTTTTGCAGCCTGCCCCTGGTGTGCCCATGCGGCTGGGGACAACCGTGGATTTGCGCCGGCATCTTCCCGTCAATAAGGCCGGCGGGATATGCAATCTCTCGGGGCTGTTCAAGCTGAACGCCGGCACGGAACTGGGGATGTCTCTTGCGGACACCATACAACTGGTTCATGGCCGGATGCGGGAACGGAAGGCGGACTGCCTGGGGCTTGGGGATTGCCGGTTTTTCATGTTCGGGGGGAGGTTGCCGTACCCCTGGGCTGTATGGGTATTCAAGCTGCTCAACAGATTTAACCGGTTTTTGAGCGGCCCGGAGGTTTCCCCGGGGCTCACCAATATGGGGGAGATCTCCCGGGAACAGGTTGATTTCGGGGAGGCGAAAACGGAGGATGCCTTTCTCGCCCCGCCCCTTGTTTTCCCGCCGTTTTTCGTTATCGGCTTGAGCGGGTTTGCCGGATCAATAACCATGAGTGCCGGTTTTTGTGAAAGTGCCGTGGCCAAGACCGCCGTGGCAGGCCTCTTTGATACTGTGGAAAAGGAGCTGGCGGAGCTGTTCTAGCCCCGTCGGCGTCTGCGTTACCCCTCTGCATTGGGATACAAAAGATGACTACAGACCCGGCCCAGCAGGTCCGCAAGCGGGACATGACCTTTGCCGGCCGCACCCGAACCGAAATCTGGCAGGAGATCCCTTCGGAGGAAAATCCTTACCTGGCCGGACAGTGCCGCTGCCACGGCTATGACATCCTGGCGCTGGCCGAGAAGAGAAGTTTTGCGGAGGTTCTCTTTCTGCTCTTTCAGGGCGAGCTGCCAACCCCGGAGCAGGCCAGGATGCTGGAGTTCCTGCTCATCGCCATGATCAATCCCGGTCCGCGCCACCCCGCCACCCGGGCGGCCATGAACGCCGCGGTGAGCAAGGTCCGGACCCAGCACCTGTTGCCCATTGGTCTTTCGGTGCTGGGCGGCGCGCATCTGGGCGGGGCGGAGGTGCTGGCATCCATGCGTTTTCTGGGGGCGAACCTGGAACGTTTGCCTGCGGAGGTGGCGCGGGAGTGCCTTGCCGCCCCACGGCCTGACGACGGGCGGGACTTCCATCCCGCCCCCGGATTCGGCAGCCGCTTCGGTGGGATCGACCCCATGCCGCGACAGATGGGGAACTTGCTCGCCACCCTGCCCGGGAACGGCGACACCGTGGCCTGGGGCACGGCGTTCGTGGAGGCTTTGACCCCCCACGGTCTGGGCTGGCTTGGGCCGGGGATTGTTGCCGCCTGCATGCGGGATTTGGGCTTTTCTCCTTGGGCCGGAGCCGGACTGTTTCAATTGATCTGCGCTCCGGGCATCTTGGCCCATGGCCTGGAGCTTGCCGACAAACCCATTACCGCCATGCCGTTTTTGGATGAGGAGCACTATGTCATCGCTGCCGAAGCAAGGAAATGAAACCTCTTTCTGGGACCAGCGCCGGGGACGAATCCTTACTCGGAAAGGTGGGTGGATAATCGGTGAAGCGGTATACAACCATGGCTACTCCATGCTGGACGATTTTGTCGGGGAGGTTTCTTTTTTTCAGGTTTTGACGCTCAACACCGTGGGGCGAATGGTGGAACGAAGTTTTGCCGACTGGCTGGAAGCATTGTTCATCTGTCTCAGTTGGCCGGATTCCCGTATTTGGTGTAATCAGATCGGGAGTCTTGCCGGCACCCTCCGGGCCTCTCCGGTTGCTGCCGTGTGTTCCGGAATCTTGGCTTCGGATGCCAAAATGTACGGGCCCGGATGCATGACAACCGCTTGCGACTTCATCGTCGGCGCCTTGCGAGATAACAATGCAGGTCTTTCGCCCGAGGGCATTGTTGATTGCCACCCCAACCGTCGCAATGGTGGGATTCCGGTTATTGCCGGTTACGCTCGGCCTGTCGCGACGGGAGATGAGCGCATTGCCGCAATGGCAAGAACCGCGGCCAAATTAGGGTTGGAAGACGGGGAACATGTATCGCTGGCCTATGAAATTGAGAAAATCATGCAGGCGAAGTGGGACGAAAGCATGAATTTAGCGGGGTATGGCGCTGCTTTTTTCGCGGATCAGGGGTTTGCCGCGCAAGAGGTGTACCGTCTCTTGAGTTGTTGGGTCAATTCGGGGGTACACGCCTGCTACGCCGAGGCGGCCGATCAGCCGCCGGAGTCGTTCTTTCCGCTGCACTGCGAGGACATCGACTACCAGGGCAAACCGCCACGTCCTGTCCCTGCCTGAGAAGATGTTACGAGACCAAGACACATGAGCAAAAACAATATCGTCCGGCACATGGCCACGGTAACCCGCCGCAGCGGGGTGCTTCCGCATGGGCGATGAACAGGGGAATGATGACACTCAAGGATAAAACAGCCATTGTTACCGGAAGTTCGGGTGGAATCGGCAAGGCCATCGCCGTTCTGTTTGCCCGGCTCGGCGCCCAGGTTGTCGTCACCAGCCGGGCAATCGGCCGGGCAGAGGAGGTGTGCGAGGAAATCCGGCAGCACGGCGGGCGGGCAACCGCCTGTGTCTTCGACATTGACGACCCCGCCACCATTTCCCCTGTGCTGGCGGCGGCAACCGCATCGGGCGGGATGGATATCCTGGTCAACAATGCCCTGAGCCGCCCCGCCATTGCTCCTCACTCCCTGCAGGACATGGAATATTCCCAGCTCCAGGCGGGGGTGACCGCCAACCTCACCAACGTGCTGGCGTTGACCATGGCTGCGCACCCATATCTCAAAAAGGCACGGGGAACGGTTCTGAATATCGGTTCCGCCGTGGTCAACCGGCACACGATCGGGATACCGCTGTACGCCATTCTCAAGGGAGCTGTCGGACAGGCAACCAGGGTTCTGGCGGCCGAATGGGCTGGAGACGGCATCCGGGTCAACCAGCTCAACCCCGGTTTTGTGCGCACCGACACCTTTTCGGCCCGGCAGACGGAGGAAAATATCAGGATGCTCACCGAACAGTTCACCAAGCTGCACCCGCTCGGTCGGGTGGGCGAGGTGGAGGATATCGCCGCACTCGCCGCTTTTCTGGTGTCGGACCAGGCGGCATGGATAACCGGCGCAACGGTGGATGTTGATGGCGGTTTTTCCGTACAGGGAGCGCTGTTCCCCGCGATCAGGTGATTACTCCTCCTTGTCCTCCATGCCGTAGCGCGCAAAGACAAAGGCGAATACCCGGCTGATGCGCTCCCGGCTCAGGCCGAACTCCGCCAGCTCCTTCACCTTGTGTTTCCGCTGGTAGGTTCCCTGTTTTTCGGCCCGTTCCCGTATCGCCCGCCGCAGTCCCTCGCCCGCCGGGAGGCCGGTGAACTCCATGATCCGGGCAAAGGCGGTGTTCAGATCGTTGCGCAGGAGGTCGTAGGGCAGGACCATGACCCGGTCCGGCGGCAGTTCGCCATGGGTATCCATCTCGTAAAAGTAGCGGTACAGGTCCACCATGCCCTGAAAGCGGTGTTCGTTGTAGCGCTGCAGCAGCTCGGGCCGGAGCTGCTTGATGCCCCAGCGGAACTCGATGCTGTTGTGCAGCAGGGAGAGAAAGGACGGCACCACATGGTGGGGGCTGCGCATGATGAAAATGAATCGGGCATCCGGGTAGAACTCCAGCATGGTCTTGAGGCGGAAGGTGGAGAAGTGGGTCTGGGCGATGATCCGGCTTTTGCCGGTGGAGTAAAGGTGGCGCCGGAAGCAGCCGTCCAGGAAGCGCATGGAGCGGAGACGCGCCTCTCTCGGCTGGCGGTCGTGGTATTGCAGCTCCGGGTAGGTCCGCTCGTCAAAGGAGAGCATGCCGATGGAGATGAAATTGGTGTCGTAGTTGTGCAGGAAGAGCATCTCCTCTTCCTCCGTCTTGTCCAGCGCCATGCGGTGGCCGGTCCATTCCGGCATCACCTCTCCCTTGCCTTTCCCGACCAGCAGGTTTACCAGGGGACGGAACAGGAACCGGGCGGTGAGGGCCGGGAAGAAGAGGTGCCAGGTGTGGAAGGGAGCTGCCTCTTCGTGTTGGCTCAGCAGGTGGTGGAGAAAGGTGGTGCCGCTTCTGGGGTGGCCGATGATGAAGATGGGCCTTTCCACCCTGACCTTGCGGAAGCCGGGGAAGAAGAGGTGGTCCAGGGCCAGGGTCAGGGCGGTGAGGATTTTCATCGCGGGTTCGACCAAAAGCCAGGTAAGAAAAACCGGGCCGAATCCGTATACCCGCCAGGTCACCCGGAGGATTCGCAGATAGATTTTCAGCATGAAAACGAAGCGCATTTTTTTATTCCTCTCGACAAGAGTGGACAACTCTTCTTTATTGCCTGTAGCAGCATGGTATTTCCATACTGGAAAATAGAGGAAAGCCGCAAGGTGTTTCGCGGTTTTTGTGTCGCACAATTGATGCGGCGCGTCCGTTGCGCAAATCCATCCTGGGGGGGAGGAGTATGAATACTGCGGAATTGATGATCGGTCTGTTGTCCCATGTCGGAGTCGAATATATTTTTGGCGTGCCGGGAGGGGCCATTGAGGATCTGAATACCGCGATCCATCACAACGGGAAGGGGGTGAGGCCCATCGTCACCAAGCATGAGGCAGGGGCCGCCTTCATGGCCGACGGCTATGCCCGGGTTTCCCGGCGGCTCGGCGTCTGCTGCGCCACGGCCGGCCCGGGCGCCTCGAATCTGATCACCGGCCTGGCCTCTTCCCATGCCGATCAGATCCCGGTCCTGGCCCTCACCGGCCAGGTGGCCACCTCGGTATTCGGCAAGGGGGCCATCCAGGAATCCGGCTCCGAGGGGGTGAACATCACCAACATCTTCCGGAATTTCACCAAATACAGCGGCATGCTGATCACGGAAGACCGCGCGCAGTACATGCTGCAAAAGGCGATCCGGCTCGCCATGAGCGGCCCCACCGGCCCGACCCATCTCAACCTGCCCACCGACATAATGAAGCGTGAAGTGGAGCAGCAACAGCTCTGCTCGCTCAAGATGGAGGGCCGGCTCTTTGACGAGGAGAGCGTCAAGCGGGCCGCCGAGTATCTGGTGGCGGCGCGTCGGCCGGTGGTGATCGCCGGTTGGGGAGTCGTGCTTTCCCGGGCCGCCAATGAACTGCTCGAGCTTGCCCAGATCCTGCAGGTGCCGGTGGCCACCTCGCCCAAGGCCAAAGGAGTCTTTCCGGAATCGCATCCGTTGTCGCTTGGGGTATTGGGCTTTGCCGGCAGCCCCGCGGCCAAGGAATACATTATCGACAACGAGGTGGATGTGGTGCTCGGGGTGGGCACCAGCTTCTCCGAGATGATGACCAGCGGCTGGGACGACCGCATCCATCCCACCGAGCACCTGATCCACATCGATATCGATCCGGGAAAAATCGGCAGGAATTACTGCGTCTCGGTGGGGTTGGTGGGGGATGCCAGGGTGAATCTCAAGGAGCTGTGCAAGGCGATAGTGGAAGAACGTTCGCAGCAGTATTCCTCGGTCCAGGGCAATTCGGTGATGGAGGGCATCGCCGTCCTGCGGCGGAAACACCAGGATATCCCGGAAGACTTCAGCAGCCGGGAAAACCTTTACCACCCGCAAAAGCTGGTGTTGGACGTGCAGCGCGCCTTCCCTGCCGATACCGTCTATTTTGCCGATATCGGCACCTCCATGGCCTGGGCGATACGGCACATGACCATTGACCGGCCCTACTGCTTTTATGTCTCCCTGGGCTTCGGCTCCATGGGCTACGCGGTGGCGGCGCCGGTGGGCGCCAAGCTGGCGGTGCCGGAGCGGCCGGTGGTGGCCATGGTCGGAGACGGTTCTTTTCTGATGAACGGATTTGAAGTTGCCACTGCGGTGGATAACGATATTCCCGTGATCTGGGTGGTCTTTAACAATGCCATGCTGGGCATGGTCCACCATGGCCGGCGGCTTTTCAAGACCCCGATCCCGGACGGATTGCCGCCCCGTTTCAAACGGGTGGATTTTGTCCGGATAGCCGAAGGCCTGGGAGCCCGGGGGGTCCGGCTCGATGGGACCAACCCGCTTACCCCGGAGCTGGCCGCCGATATCCTTGCGGAGGGGCGCCCCACTGTTCTGGATGTCTGGATCGACGATGAGGTTGTTCCGCCCATTCACAGCCGGATCGCCACGGTGGACAAGCATTTCGGCTGAAAGGCCGGAGACGGCGCGGGGTTGTTTTTGCCAATTTCTTCTTGCCTTTTCGTTTTCCACGCGGCTACCCTGAAAGGGCCGGGTTGGAAATCCTGTTTTTTACAGCCTGGGGGCCATGCGGAAGGGGCGGGAATCCGGGAAGAGCGGTTGTCCTCCCCGCGGCCATGACGGGCAAAACAGTTTTCTGAACCACGGCAGAGAGACCATGCGGAAACGACCGACAATCAGCGTATACCTGCTGGGCATGAACATGGTTCTGCTCTGCGTGCTCTTTCCGGCATTCAGCTATTTCATCCTCCGGGAAACCGTTCAGCTTCGCGACATTCAGCTCGATCGCAACATCAATATGATCCGGCAGGGTCTGGTCATTCGGAGCGCCTCCCTGGTCCGGAACACGGCCATGAGCGCCAGAGAGGCCGTGGCCGGTTTTGATTTCACCTTTTTGCAGAATCTGGTTGCCGAGGTGGTCCGGGACGATCCCGAAATCCTCTACTGCATGATCATGGACCGGTCACGGACCGTTATCGCGCACAACGACGGCAACCTGGTCGGCAGCCGCCTGACCGGCGAGCTTGACGACAAGGCCGGTCTGTTGATGGAGAAAACGTTTCCCGCGAAGCGGCCGAGCGGAAATGTCCCGGTGGAATATTTTTGGCCTGAAAACGAAAAGGACGGCGGCAGCAGGGTTTTGGAGGCGGTTTTTCCCGTCTACAGCGGTGACGTGCTTTGGGGGGTGATCCGTTGCGGCTATACCTTGGCACCCCTGGAGGATGAAATCGTCCGGGCGCAGTCGGAATGGACCGCGCAGATGCGACAGGTTACCATCAATTTTCTCTATATCCTGTTTGCTTTTTTTCTTGCGGGGCTGGCGATGGTCACCCTCCTGACCCGTTCCTTTGTGCGGGCGACCAGAGTGCTGCATGACGGTGTCCGGCAGGTCGCGGCCGGGGATCTCGATCGGGAAATAGCCTTGCCGGGCATGGTTTGCGAGGAATTCGGCGGCTTGGCTACCTCGTTCAACAGTATGACCGAAAAATTGCGCCTGATGCGGCAACAGCTTGACGAGTACGCCCGTTCCCTGGAGCGGAAGGTGGAGGGGCGGACCCAGGAACTCCGGGAGGCGCAGGGGATCATGGTCCGCCAGGCCCACGAAGCGGGCATGGCGGAGATGGCGGTGGGCGTGCTGCACAACATCGGCAACGCCATTACTCCGGCTCAGGTGGGAGCCACGATGCTATGCACCCATCTGGCCGAAAGCCCCCTTCGTTCCAAGTTGGAGGAAGCCGTTGCGCCGTTGCGCGATTTTCTTGAGGGGAAACGGCCGCTTACCCAGGCGGAGAAAGAGCATTGCCTCGACATTCTCCGGTATCTGCCCGCCGGGGTCGCCGAGGAGTTTGACCGCGCCGTCAACGAACTCCGCTCGATCATCGGGAAACATCGTCACATAGAAAGCATCATCCGGCTGCAGATGCGCTATGCCAGGCTCATGGACAACTCCGAGAATCTCGATATCAACCGCCTTGTGAAGGATGCGCTGAAAATCCTGGCGGATGATATCGGCAAGCGTCATATCACCGTCGAAATGCGCCTTGGAGAGGTGCCGCCGGTAAAGGCGGAAGAGGCGAAGCTTCTCCAGGTTCTGGTCAATCTGATCAAAAACGGCTATGAGGCCATGGATGGCTGCGTCGGCAAAGAGCGGGAATTGGCCATCACCACGGAGACCCGGGAGGACCACGGACAGCTTCTCGTTCTTTTTTCCGTAACGGATACGGGGTGCGGGTTCACGGAGGAGGAAAGAAAACGCTTCTTCAGCTTCGGTTATTCCACCAAGGCGCGGGGCAGCGGATTCGGGTTGCATGCCTGCGCCAACTACATGATTGCCAATAACGGTTTTATCGAGGCGAAAAGTGAAGGACCGGGAAAAGGAGCGCGCTTCAGTGTGCTGTTGCCCGCAGCGTCGCCGGGGCGGCGGAATGCGGAGTAGAAACGAATGAAGATTGATGATCGTGTACAACTAAAAAACGTAACGCCAAGACGCAGAGGCGCAAAGGCAACATGCTGAAACAAAAGGATGAAAACTTTGCTACTTTGCGCCTCTGCGTTAAAAAATGAGTTATTACGAATTCATCAAGATTGCGATACAGAGGATGTGGCGCGGAAAAAGGAGCGGAACAAGGCAATGACAAGGGATATGAAGCAGCAACCCAGGCGTATTCTGGTAATCGACGATGATCTGGATGTCTGGAAGGCGTATCGGCTGGTTTTGACTCCGGAAACGGCATCTTCCGGAGCATCCGCCGAAAAAATAAACCGCCTGCTCTCCCCCGGGATGGACGATGATCCGGCGGCCGCTGATTTCTCCCTTTCCTTCGCAGCCCAGGGTCAGGAAGGTTTCGGCATGGTGGAGGAGGCGATACGCAGGAAAGAGCCCTTTGCCCTGGCCTTTGTCGATGTCCGGATGCCGCCCGGCTGGGACGGCATGGAGACGGCAAAACGAATCCGCGCCCTGGATCCGGAGATCGAGCTGGTCATTGTCACGGCCTACTCCGATCACAGCATCGAGGAGATTGTCCGGGCCGTGGGCTCGTCGGAAAAACTGCTTTTTCTGCGCAAGCCCTTCGACCCCGATGAACTCAGGCAGCTTGCCCTCTCGCTCACGGCCAAGTGGCATCTCGCCCGGCTAGCGGAACAGCAGCGCAAGGATCTGATCGCCTCGGAGCACCGCTTCCGCTCCCTGGTGGAGACGACCAGCGATTTTGTCTGGGAAGTGGACCGCGAAGGACGTTTCTCCTACTGTTCTCCGGTGAGCCGGGATCTTTACGGATATGGCCCCGAGGAACTGGCGGGCAAAATCTTTTTCGAGGTGCTCTCCGAGCCTGAAAGCCGGGATCAGTTCCGGCAGATCTTTTCCTCCTGCGTGGACTCGGCCGAACGATGCCAGGCGGTGGAGCGGCGCTGTCTCACCAAGGAGGGCCGGTTGATCACCGTGGAGTCCAGCGGCATGCCGGTGTTCGATGCCCAGGGCCAGGTGTGCGGCTATCGCGGCATCGACCGGGATATCACGGCCCGGAAGGAAAACGAAGCCGAGCGGCAACGGCTGGAGGAACGGTACAGGCAGACCCAGAAACTGGAGGCCTTGGGAACCCTGTCCGGCGGCATCGCCCATGATCTGAACAACATTCTGACCCCGATCATCGTATCCGCCGAACTCGGCAAGATGCAAACCGCCGGAAACCATGAGCTCCACACAAAATTTGAGACCATCGAAAACTGCAGCCAGCGGGCGGCGGAGCTGATCCGCCGCATCCTCTCCTTTTCCAGGAAGCAGAAAATCGACATGCAGCCTCTTGATCTGGGGCAGTCGATTCAGGAATTCTCCAAGATGCTGCGCCGACTGATTCGGGAGGATATCACCCTCTCTGTCGTCCTTCCGGAAAAATTATGGCCCGTTTTGGCGGATCGCGGCCAGATGGAGCAGGTGCTCATGAATCTGGTGGTCAATGCCAGGGACGCCATGGAAAACGGCGGCGAACTCGTGATCAGCGCGGAAAACAAGAAGATAATCGGACAGACACTCTACGATGTCGATTCACGGAAGATTGATGGCGACTTTGTTGTGCTCACGGTCAGCGACCAGGGCTGCGGCATTGATGCGAAAAAAATCACCATGGTCTTTGATCCTTTTTTCACCACCAAGGAAGTGGGCAAGGGCACCGGGCTTGGCCTGGCCACGGTGCATGGCATCGTCGCCCAGCACGACGGCCATATCGTTGTGGAGTCCGAGGCCGGCAAAGGCAGCAGTTTCAAGATCTTCCTGCCGAAAAACGAAGGCACCGCTCCGTGGGAAAAGGCGGAGATCGCCCTCCCCAGGCTCCTGAGGGGATCGGAAAACATTCTGTTGGTGGAGGATGACGCCGAGGTCTTGCAGATCTTGGCCGCAACCCTGGAGGAAGTCGGATACCGGGTTCTGACGGCGGCCAACGGGAATGCCGCCTTGAATCTCTTTGCGGAAAAGGGCGAGGAAATCGAGATGCTCGTGACCGATTTGATCATGCCGGGCCTGGGCGGCAAGGCCTTGGGCAGGACGATCCGGGACCGGAGACCCGGTCTGCCGATCCTCTATATGACCGGTTACGCCTTTGATGTTGCGACACAGGAACTGGAAGAGGAACGCAGCTCCATTCTGCTGCAAAAACCTTTTACCCTTGACCATTTCACCCGAACGGTGCGGAAATTACTGGACGCCCCCCGATGAATGACGGTCTCGCGGGTTTAACGTCTCGATGCACCTCCATGGGACTCGAAGGATTTTTCGCCACGACGGGGAGGGTCAGCCGGTTCTCGACCGGCCTCCCCTTTTCCCGATCGCAAAACTCACCGATTGCATGAACTCCGCTTCTATGCTATCTAACAGGAATAATAAAAGAAAAATATTGTCAACTCCCGGGCTCAACCGGGAAAAACCCTTTGCAATGGGCGGCCATGCCAGCGAACCTCTCGGAGAGTGATCGAAAAAAAGTGCTGCTGTACAGCGTGCTCATTGTCGCGGTGGTCGGGGCCTGGTCCATATTTGGCCCATACGGAGCATTGAAGTACTACGGAGTTACAAACGAGTTGAACGAGATTCTGGCCCAGAACGAACAGCTGCGCGAGGCCAATACCGCATTACGGCAGGAAATCAACAAACTGAAAAAAGACCCGGTCTATCTGGAGGAAGTGGCGCGGCGGCAATTCGGCCTCATTAAGAAGAATGAGGTTATCTACGAATTTCCCGAGAAAAAGAAGCGCCACGAATAGCCGAAGTACGGCAGCCGAACTTACCCCGCCATATCCTGCACGATCCACTGCACCGCCGCATGGAGATCCTCCGCCACATACGTCGGCTGCACCTGCTGCCTTGGGCCGATGTACTCGTAATCCCCACGGCCATAGCCGGTGAGCACCAGAACTCCCTTGGCCTGCACCGCCGCCGCCGCCTTGAGATCCGACCAGCGATCGCCCACCACGTAGGAGCGACCAAGATCAAGATCCAGATCCGCCGCTGCCTGGAGAAACAGCCCCGGCTTTGGTTTCCGGCAGTTACAGGCGAGACGGAAGCGCTCCTCCTTGGCCTCGGGATGATGGGGGCAATAGTAGATGCCATCCACATGGGCTCCACCCTCGGCCAGCGCCCCGTTCATCTTGGCATGCACCTCGTTAATCAGGCTCTCGGGGAAATAGCCCCGGGCCAGTCCGGACTGATTACTGACCACCACCACCGGAATCCCCTGCTCGTTTAAGAGGCGTATCCCGGCCGCAGCCCTTGGCAGCATGACAAACCGGGAGATGTGGTTGATGTAGCCCATCTGTTCGTTGATGGTGCCATCCCTGTCGAGAAACACAGCCGGTCGCATACTCAATCCTCGCTTTCCAGAAGTCTACAGGTTGCCGCGAACACCTCGTCCACCCCGATCTCCAGCATGCAGGCAAAATCGTTTTGGGGGCAATGGGTTTTCATACACGGGCTACAGGGCAGATGTTTATTCACCACCTCCACCCTGGGGGCAAACGGTCCGGTGGCCACGCTGTCGGTGGAGCCGAAGATGGCGACCAACGGGGTTTTCCGGGCGGCAGCCACATGCATCAGCCCGGAATCGTTGGTGACAAAGGCATCGCACATCCCGATCAGGGCCATGGCCTGGGCGAGAGTGGTCTTGCCGGTGAGATCATGCACCTGGCCAGGCGCTGCCGCGCCGATCTCCGCAGCGGCCTCGGTATCGGCAGGGGTGCCGAAAACCAGCAGTGTAGCGCCCAACTTCTCGGCCAGCTGTTTGGCCAGCCCGGCGTATCTCTCCGCCGGCCAGCGTTTGGCCGGGCCATAGGCCGCGCCGGGATTCAACCCGATCACCGGCTTTTTCGTCTTGGCGGCGAGAAAATCCCTGGCCCAAGCATCGGCGGAATCCGGCAGGTCAAGAAACAGCTCCTGGGGGGAGCACATCAGGCCGAGATCCTTGAGCATCTCCTGGTAATAATAGACCTGATGCCGCACCCTGGTGCTTTTTTTAATGGTGACCCCATGGCTCAGCAACAACCCGCGCCCATCCCTCCGGTACCCGGCCCGGACCGGAATCCCGGCGAGCAGGGCAAGCACTGCGGCGGAAAAGGCATTCTGCAACAGGATGGCCATATCAAACCGCTGGGCGGCAAGCTCGCGCCCCAAACGCCACATCCCGGCCAACCCCTTATGCCTGCCCTTTTTCTCATAGAGCATGACCCGGTCCACATGGGGACAGGCCGCAAAGATATCCGCCACCCAGGGGTAAGCCAAAATGGTAATCTCGGCGGCGGGAAAATTCTCCCTTATGGTCCGCACCGCCGGGGTGGTCATGATGGCGTCGCCGATCCAGTTGGTTGAGCGGACCAAAATCCTTTTGGGCGACATCTGGCTGATTTTTTTCGTCATACCTGTTCCTGGCCTGTTCCTGGGCTGGGTTGCCTGAAAGTGAAGATGGGACCTTTGCTTTTTTTCCGGGAGGCGTCAAGTTTTTTTATACCAGGAGACAAGAAGGATTTACAGATGTTCGGCTTTTGTACACCTGGACATGGATAGCAAAAGTGCATGTCATGCACCTGCTGGGTTCACGAAAGCTTTTTTTATTCCGCGTTTTCCACGGGTTTTTCCGTCACCTTAACCCCCAGATAGGTTCCGGAGCTTATCCCCATCAGGACGAGAAGGGAAGCATTGAACTCCGGCATCGTCAAGTATGCAGTTACCTGCCGTACGAATACCGCGACCAGTACAATTGTCCAGGCGAAGATTTGAAACCGGTGAAAACTGACTCCGTAGTCGTCTGAAACGATATCCGTTATGAAACCCTGCGATTGTTTCGCAGGTCTCGACCGGTTCGTATCGATAGCCACACCTCCAATCCCAGTGCCTGCGCTGATGCCCATCAGGAGAACAAGCGTATCGGAAATCGTATTGAAGCTGTGCCTTACGACGTAGAGCAACAGCCATGACGTCATTATGGCGAAGAACCAGACGGACATCTGCACGAGCGCGAGGCTGTAAGGCTTTCTCCCGACATCGGGATTCGGACCGACATCGCGGAGGATATTGGTCTTTGCGGCGAGAAGCAGGAAAAG
>JAJZPC010000013.1 GCA_021811385.1 Deltaproteobacteria bacterium
CTTGAGCAAAATCTCGGCGCTCATGCCCTGGCTGCTCGGCCTCTATCTGGTGGTCCGCATCGAGGACGTCAATCTGCGCGGCTATCTGCCCCTGGCCTTTGAGGGGGGGCTCCTGGGGAACCTTTTTTTGCTCGAAAACCTGTTGTTCCTTGCCGCCCTGCTGATCCTGGCCTATCCCAGCAACCGGCAGAGCCCGCAACTGCTGTTCATCGCCTCCTGCGCCATGCTGCTGGGGGGGAGCATGTATCGGTTCAACACCTATATCGTCGGCTTTGATCCCGGCACCGGCTGGCGGTATTTCCCCTCGGTGGCCGAGTTGTTCATCACCTTCGGCATCATTGCCGCCGAGGTGATGGCCTATCTGTGGTTTGTTAAAACCTTGCCGGTGTTGCCTCGGCTCACCAAGGCATAATGCATATTTGAAGGTAACTATCCAGCTCCGGGCTGGAAAGGTTCGTAAACAAGGAGAGAGTTCATGGCCAAGAGAATCGTCGTTGATCCCATCACCAGAATTGAAGGGCATCTCCGGATTGATTGCGAGATCGATAATGGCAGGGTGACCAAGGCCTGGTCCTCGGGTCAGATGTGGCGCGGAATAGAGCTGATCCTCCAGGGTCGCGATCCTCGGGACGCCTGGGTGTTTACCCAGCGGATCTGCGGGGTCTGCACCACGGTCCATGCCGTTGCCTCGGTGCGGGCCGTGGAAAACGCCTTGAACCTGGAGGTGCCGCTCAATGCCCAGTACATCCGGAACATGATCATCTCCGCCCACGGGATATTCGACCATATCGTCCATTTTTACCATCTCTCCGCCCTCGACTGGGTGGATATCGTTTCCGCCCTCAAGGGCAGCCCCAAGGCTGCCTCGGCCCTTGGCCAACAGCTTTCCCCCTGGCCCCGCAACAGCGAGCAGGAGATCAAGGCGGTGCAGGAAAAGCTCAAAGGTTTTGTCGGGAGCGGCCAGCTCGGGGTCTTTGCCGGCGGCTACTGGGGTCATCCGGCCATGAAATTGTCCCCGGAGGTCAATCTCCTTGCCGCCACCCATTATTTTCAGGCCCTGGAGTACCAGCGGCAGATCAACAAGGTGGTGGCCATCCTCGGCAGCAAAACCCCGCATATCCAGAACCTGGCCGTGGGCGGCGTAGCCAACCCCATCAACCCGGACAGCCAGTCCACCCTGACCATCGAGCGGCTCTATCACATCAAGACCCTGATCGATGAGATCGGCGATTTCATCAGGAATGTCTACATGGTCGATGTCGCGGACATCGGCGCCTTCTACGCGGACTGGACGCAATACGGCGCCGGGGTGACCAATTATCTCTCGGTGCCGGATCTGCCCCTGGATACCAAGGGGACAACCTTCGCCCTGCCCGGCGGGTACATCGGTGACGGCAACGTGGGCTCGTTCAAACCGATCACCAGCTTCAACGACGAGGGTTTCAAACAGGGGGTCAAGGAGGGGGTCAAGCATTCCTGGTACAAGGGCGACTGGGATCGCCATCCCTGGGAAGAGGAGACCGTGCCCCAGCACACCGAGTTCCAGGACAACGGCAAGTATTCCTGGGTCAAGTCCCCGACCTTCAACGGCAAGCCGGCCCAGGTCGGTCCCCTGGCCAATGTTCTGTGCATGTATGCCGCGGGCCACGGCCCGACCAAGCTCTATACAGACGGACTGCTGCAAAAGGTGAGCGCGTTGGCCAAGACCAAGGTCGGGATCTCCGCGCTCCATTCCACCATCGGCAGGCATGCCGCGCGGGCGGTGCGCTGCGCCGTGCTCCACGATTCCCTGCTCGGTCAATGGCAGGCCCTGATGGACAACATCGGCAAAGGGGATTATGCGACCTTCAACCAGCCGGTGTTCCCGAAAGGAGAGCAGCGCGGGGTGGGCTTCCATGAAGCGCCGCGCGGCGTGTTGTCCCACTGGGTCGTGATCCAGGACGGCAAGATCAAGAATTATCAGTGCGTGGTGCCCTCCACCTGGAACGCCGGGCCCAGGAACAGTAAAGACGCCCCAGGCCCATACGAGGCCTCGTTGGTCGGCAATCCGGTGGCTGATCCGGAGAAACCCCTTGAGGTGTTGCGGACGGTCCATTCCTTTGACCCGTGCCTTGCCTGCGCCATCCACCTTCTAGACCCCAAGAGCCGGGAAATCGTCACGGTCAGGACCACTGTCTAGGATTGTTGTTTCTTTGTTGTCCATTGCAAACAGGCCGCCCCGATTCCCGGGACGGCCTGTTTTATAAGGAGGCGTATGTCTGACAATATTTTGGTGCTTGGCGTGGGAAATGTGCTGCTCGCCGACGAGGGGGCGGGAGTGCGGGCGGTGGAGCAGCTCCAGCACCGCTATGCGTTCCCTCCCCAGGTGGAGCTGATCGATGGCGGCACCATGGGGCTTGACCTTCTGGGGTATCTGGATGACAAGACCCATCTTTTTATTGTTGACGCCATTCTCTCGACGCAGCCTCCCGGTTCGGTGGTCATTGAAAAATTGCTCGATCCCCCCGCCTATTTCCGGCAGAAAATTTCCCCCCATCAGATCGGGCTTTCCGAGCTCCTGGCCGTTGCCGCCATGCAGGATTGCCTGCCCCCATCCATCACCCTCTTCGGTATTGTCCCCCGTGATCTGTCCACCGGCATCGAGATGTCCCCCGAGGTCAACGTTGCAGTCGGGCAAGTGGTTCTGGCCGTGGTAAAAGAGCTTGGCCTGATGGGGGTCGAGGTGGGCGCGGCAAGCCGTTGAGCCATTCTCCGTGGATGCCGGACTTATCTCCGCCGCGCCTTGTCTCTGGAAAAAAACTTGCTCCTCACCGCCAAATAGTATTTTATGAAACACTTTGTCTGATCCGGAGGCGGCCCGGCTGTTTTTTCCCAAGGAGAAAGGATGTCCAAGATCTCGGTTTTTGTGGCGGATGATCATTCCATCGTCAGGGAAGGGTTGCGGCAGATGTTTGTCAAAAACACCACCCTTACGCTGGTTGGCGAGGCTGCGGATGGCGAGGCTGCCGTCAAGGAGATCCGCAGGTTGCAGCCCGGCGTGGCGATCCTTGATATCTCCATGCCCATGGTCAGCGGCCTTGAATGCATCCCGCTTATTAAAAACGATTCCCCGGACACGGCAATCGTGATCCTCTCGATGTTCGCCCGCGAAATTTATGTGCATCAGGCCTTGTCCGCGGGCGCTCTCGGCTATGTTTTAAAAACCGCCCCCTGGGCCGAGGTTCTCGAGGCGGTGCGGATGGTGGCGCAGGGCAAATATTTTCTGAGCAGGGAGATAAATTCCGAGCTCATTCGCGGATATCTCAACAACGAAGAGCGAAAATCCGCCGAGTCGAGCAGGTACGATATGCTCTCCGACCGGGAGCAGCAGATTTTCAGGCTGGTCATCGAGGGCAACCCCACCAAATCCATAGCCGAACTTTTGTGCCTGAGCCCGAAAACCGTGGAAAAACATCGTTCCAACATCAGCAAAAAGCTCGGCATGAGCGATCCGTTGGCCATGCTGAAGTTTGCCATGAAGATCGGCGTGGCCGATCCCGATCTCTGGCCCGATTCGTAAGGAGTTTCTGTTTTTGGGGGAACCGGTCCGTGTCCCGGTTGTCGCCACTCTGCAAAAATGATGGACTCGTAACAACTCATTTTTTAACGCAAAGTCGCAAAGTTTTTATCCTTTTATTTCAGCATGTTGCTTTTGCGCCTCTGCGTCTTGGCGTTACGTTGTTTAGTGTGTTACACGATCATCAAAAATAGCCTTGTCTGCAAGCCGAAAATGGCTTTCTCCAACCTCTTGGTGGGTGTGTGAACGATTCCGCGGAGCCGAACAACTCAAAAATAATGCCTGTGCCTGTCCAACGTTTTACCTGGATTCTGGTCGGGGTTTGGACCCTGTTTCTCTCCGGGCTTTCCTTTCACGAAATAGACGATACCCGGCAGATCACCAGGGAATTAGCCATCAGCGAGATCCGGGCTTACTGCAACAAGGATCGCGCCTTGCGCACCTGGGGGGCTTCCCATGGCGGGGTGTACGTGCCTGTCGACGAGCGAACCCCGGGGAGCCCATATCTCGCGCATCTTCCCGAGCGTGATCTGACAACGCCCTCCGGCAGGGCATTGACCTTGATGAATCCTGCCTACATGATGCGGCAGGTGGGAGAGCATTTTTCAAGCCTCTATGGGGGAGGGGTCAGGATGACAAGCCTCAACCCGCTGCGTCCCGAGAATGCGCCGGATGCGTGGGAGCGTCGGTGTCTTGAGGAGTTTGTCCATTCCCGGCAGTCGGAAAAGATCGAATTTACCCAGATCGGCGGCGTGCCGCATTTGCGGTTGATTCAAGCGGTGATGGTCACCCGGGACTGCCTTCTCTGTCACGGGCATCAAGGCTATAAAGAAGGGGATATCCGGGGCGGAATCAGTGTCAGCTTGTCGATGGTGGAAGCGCTGGCCCTCCAGAAAAAACAGATATTTTCCCATCTCCTCAGGGCCGGCCTGATTTGGGGTATCGGGGTGGCCGGGATGCTGCTCGGCGGCGGGTTCCTGCAACGGCGTGTCGCGGAACGCGATGCGGCCCAGGAAGCGTTGCAGCAATCCCGTGACCGTCTTGCCCGGAAAAGCGAGGAGCTGGAGTATGCCAACGCGGCGTTGCTGACCGAGATCTCCGAACGAAAAAGGGCAGAGGCCGAGATCCTGGTCAGCGAGGAAAAGTTCCGGACCGTTGCTGATTTTACCTACGACTGGGAATACTGGATGGACCCGGCGGGTAATTTTCTCTACGTTTCTCCTTCCTCGGAGCGGATCACCGGATACCGCCCGGAGGAATTCAAGGAAGATCCCGGTCTTTTCCTGGGGCTCATCCATCCCGACCACAGAGCCCAGATGGAAAATCATTTCAAGCATGTCGTATCGGAGCGCAGGGTGTGCATGCTGGAATTCCGGATCATTGCCAGAAGCGGGCAGGAACGCTGGGTTGGGCATACCTGTCAGCCCGTGTATGGCCGGTCCGGTGAGTTCCTGGGCAGCAGGGCGAGCAATCGGGACATCACCGGCAGCAAGTGGAGCGAGAAAACCCTTAATAAGTTTGCGGTGGAGCTGACCCAAAGCAACAGGGATTTGCAGGATTTCGCCTACATGGCCTCCCACGACCTGCGCGAGCCGCTGGTTCTTGTTCAGGCTTTCAGCGAGAGGCTGCGGGCCCGCTATGGGGAGAACCTTCCCGAGAAGGGATTGGAATATGTCCGGCGGATCGAAACCGCTGCCGCGCGGATGCAGGAGTTGATCTCCGGGGTGCTGGCCTATTCGCGGGTTTCCGCCAAGGCCCAGCCTTTCGAGGAGATTGACCTGGGGAAGATCGTGCTGCAGGTGATCTCCGATTTGGAGATGCGGATTGCCGAGACCAAGGGGCGGGTCGAGGTTGACACCCTGTGCCGAATCAAGGCGGATCCCCTCCAGATCAGGCAACTCTTTCAGAATCTCATCGCCAACGGCCTAAAATACCGCAGGCCCGAGGTCCCCCCGCACGTTCTGGTGTCGAGCCGGATTGTCGCTACCCCCGATGCCGAAGGAGCGGTAGAGTTTTGCCGCATTACGGTGGAGGACAACGGCATTGGTTTTGCCCCGGAGTCCGCCGACAAGATATTCGGCCTTTTTCAGCGGCTGCATGGCCGGAGCCAATACGAGGGAACCGGCATCGGCCTTGCCGTATGCAAACGGATTGTCGAACGGCATGGCGGGACCATCACGGCGGAAAGTTCTCCGGGCATGGGGGCGCGATTCATCGTCACCCTGCCGGTGCATGGCCCGGAGATTGACGATCTTCAGCAGCTTGCCTGCCGGGAATAATCCGCCGGACAAGCCGGAAAAAAGAGCTTCAGGCCCGATCCGGCCTGGAACAAGCCCGCGTCTTTGTGTATCATGAACCCATGCATGAAATGTCTTTGGCCATGAATATCGTCGAGCTTGTTTCGACAAAGGCGCGGGAGGCCGGGGGGAAGAGGGTGACCTCGGTCGAACTTGAGGCCGGCAAGCTTTCCGGGGTGATGATCGAGGCGCTGGTCTTCTGTTTTGAGGCGGCCGCCCGCAACACCCCGGCGGAAGGGGCGGAGCTTTTGGTCCGTGAACTCGACGGGCGCGGCAGTTGCCGGGGCTGCGGCCATGTCTTCGCGCTTGATTCCCTGCTCGCCCAGTGCCCGCAATGCGGCGGGTATGCGGTGGAGACCTTGCAGGGCAAGGAATTGAAGGTTGTCTCCCTCATTGTTGACGAATAAAACGAAGAATAGGCGGAGCCATGTGTGATTCCTGCGGTTGCAGCCGGCCGGAGAACAGTGTGACCATCACGAGGCCAGGGGAGGCCGGGCCCGGCCCCGACGTGGCGGACCACCACCATTCGCATCAATCGTATCAGGCCCATGGCCGAGTTGTTGAGGTCCGGGAGGCGGTGCTGGGAAAAAACGACGGGATTGCCGCGCACAACCGGGATTTTTTCAGGAAACAGCGGATCGTGGCGCTCAATCTGGTCAGTTCTCCCGGCTCGGGCAAGACCACCATCCTGGAACGGACCATCCGGGAGCTGCGGAGTGATATCCCCATGGCGGTCATCGAAGGGGATCAGCAGACCATGCTCGATGCCGAGCGGATCGATGCCACCGGGGTGGACGTGGTGCAGGTGAACACCGGGGCCGGGTGCCATCTGGATGCGGACATGGTGCATCAGGCCCTGCACCGGATGGAGCCTGCGGAGAACTCCCTGCTTTTCATCGAAAATGTCGGCAATCTGGTCTGCCCGGCCATGTTCGATCTGGGCGAGGCGGCCAAGGTCGTGATCATCAGCGTCACCGAGGGGGAGGACAAGCCCCTCAAGTATCCGGCCATGTTCGACGCAGCCGGTTTATGCCTGATCAACAAGATAGACCTGCTTCCCCATGTGGATTTTGATGTGGCCCGCTGCCGGGAATATGCGCTGCGGGTGAACCACCGGCTGGAATTTTTCGAGATTTCCGCCAGGACCGGCGAGGGCATGTCTGGCTGGCTGGCCTGGCTGCGCAGTCAGATCTGAAGGATGTAATGCCCACCGAGCGCTGGAAGATATCGGTCCGCGGCATTGTCCAGGGCGTCGGCTTCCGGCCCTTTGTCTACCGTCTGGCCAAGGAGCGATCCCTGACCGGTTTCGTGGCCAACACCTCGGACGGGGTTGCCGTCGAGGCCCAGGGGCAGGTCGCGCGGCTTGATGATTTTCTTAGCGCCCTGCGGGATGAGGCGCCTCCCCTGGCCCAGGTCGGCGAGATCGTTGCGGTTCCCATCCCTCTCGGCGATGAGGGCGAATTTGTCCTTCTCCATTCGACAGCCTGTGGTCCGGTTTCCACCCTGATCTCCCCGGATGTCGCCGTGTGCGATGCCTGTTTGGCTGAATTCTTTTCTCCGGCCGACCGCCGCTTCCGCTATCCCTTTATCAACTGCACCAACTGCGGCCCCCGTTATACCATTGTCGAGCGCATCCCCTATGATCGTCCCCACACGACCATGCGCGGTTTTGCCATGTGCGCCACCTGCCGGCGGGAATACGATGATCCCGGAAACCGGCGATTCCATGCCCAGCCCAACTGCTGCCCGGATTGCGGCCCGCAGCTTGGTTTGGTGGCGGGGAGCGGTCGATTGGTGGCCCGGCGGGATGAGGCGCTCCGCGAGGCGATCCTGCGGTTGGCTGCAGGAGAGATCGTGGCGGTCAAGGGGATCGGTGGCTTTCATCTGGCGGTGGACGCGGCCAATGCGCAGGCGGTAAGTTGTCTGCGACAGAGGAAGGGGAGGGAGGCCAAGCCGCTGGCGGTGATGGTTGCCGATCTGTCCGCGGCCCGGAAGATCTGCCGGTTGGAGGGGATGGAAGAACAGGCGCTTACCAGTCAGGAGCGGCCCATCGTCCTGGCCGTAAAAAAAGCGGGGCATGGCTTGGCGGAAGAGGTTGCGCCTGAATGCGACCAGTTCGGCCTCATGCTGCCCTATGCGCCGCTCCACTATCTGCTCTTGCAGGGGGTGGTGCGCACCTTGGTCATGACCAGCGGCAACCGCAGCGAAGAGCCGATCTGCATCGATAACGACGAGGCGGTGCAGCGTCTGGGTGGGATTGCCGATTGTTTCCTCATCCATGACCGGGGGATTCACCTGCCCTGCGATGATTCAGTGGTCGGACTCCAGGCAGGGATGCTGCGTCAGATCCGGCGCAGTCGGGGCTTTGCCCCGAAGCCCATCGGACTTGCGGAAACCGGGGGGATGGTCCTTGGGGTGGGGGCGGAACTCAAGAATACCGTCTGTCTGCTCAAGGAAAACCAAGCATTTCTCAGCCAGCACATCGGGGATCTGAAAAATTTGGAGGCCTACCGGGTTTTTCAGCAAAGTATCGGTCAGCTGGGGGCTCTTTTTGAAATCAGTCCATCCCTGATCGCGCACGACCTGCATCCCCAATACCTTTCAAGCCGCTGGGCCGAGGAACAGAATGTGGTCACCCTGGGCGTGCAGCACCACCATGCCCATCTGGCCGCCTGTCTGGCCGAGAACCACCAGGAAGGCCCGGCCATCGGCATTATTCTCGACGGGACAGGGTATGGATCGGACCGGACCATCTGGGGCGGCGAGGTTCTGCTGGGAGATGCCGGCGGGTACCAGCGTTTCTCCGCCCTGGAATCCTTGCCCCTGCCGGGCGGGGATGCCGCGGTGCAGGCCCCTTGGCGGACAGCCGTGAGCTATCTTCATGCCGCCTACGGCGCCGACCTGCCCGATCTGCCCTTTATGGGCGAGCACGAGTGCGGGGTGATCCTTGACATGGTGCAAAAGGGGCTGAATTCCCCCCTGAACAGCAGCTGCGGCAGGCTTTTTGATGCGGTGGCCGCCATGTGCGGGGGCAGGCAGACCATCCAGTATGAGGCCCAGGCCGCCATCGAGCTGATGCAGGTGGCGGCCTGGGAGCTTGGCAAGGAAGTATTTCCCTGCGAAGTCTACGAGGAAGATGCTATGCTGAAAATCTCGGTGCGTTCCTTGATCCGGGCGGTGGCGCAAGCCGAGCAGTCCGGGATGGCGCAAAGCGAGATCAGTCGCAGGTTTCATGGTGGGCTGATTGCGGTTTTTACCCGGGTCGCCGAGGAGGCGCGGCGTCGGGAAAAGATCAATACCGTGGCCTTGAGCGGCGGCGTTTTTCAGAACCGATTGCTTCTGGAGGGGATGACCTCCTCTTTGGGGCGGGCTGGGTTTCAGGTGCTAGTTCACAAAGAGCTGCCCTGCAACGATGGTTGTATTTCCTTGGGGCAGGCCGTTATCGGCCGCGAGGCGTTAAAAAAAAGGTGACGGTATGTGTCTGGCGATTCCCGGCAGGGTGGTTGAGATCTTTCAGGAGAACGGTCTGCTCATGGGGCATGTGGATTACAGCGGCACGGTCAACAAGGTCTGCCTCGAGTATGTGCCGGAGATCGCGGTGGGCCAGTACACCGTGGTGCATGCCGGCTTCGCCCTGTCGGTGCTGGACGAGGAAGAGGCGCAACAGAGTTTCGCGGCCTGGCAGGAGCTGGTCCAGGCCGTGGCAGCCCAGGGCACGGATATCTTCGGGAAGCCTTTGGAAAAATGAGAAAAGAACAACGCAAGGGCGCAGAGGCGCAAAAAAAGGAAAGTGCCGAAGGTGTCATGCAAACAGAGACACGGGTCCAGTTGTTGTATCAATACAACCCTTTCGCGTCTCTGCGCCCTTGCGTTGAATTGTGCCTTTGCGAGGTTTTTTCATTCCCATGAAATTTGTCGATGAATACCGCGACCCGGCCCTGGCCGGTCGCCTTCTTACGGAGATCCGCCACACCGTGACCCGTCCCTGGGTGGTCATGGAGATCTGCGGCGGCCATACCCATGCCATCATGAAAAACGGGTTGGATCAGTTGTTGCCCGCCCAGGTTGAGCTGGTGCATGGGCCGGGTTGTCCGGTCTGCGTGACCCCGGTGGAGACCATTGACCGGGCGGTGGCCATCGCCGCCCGGTCCGAGGTGATTTTTACCAGTTTCGGCGACATGCTCCGGGTGCCGGGAAGCAGTTCCAGCCTGTTCATGGCGAAATCCGCCGGGGCTGACGTGCGCATGGTCTATTCGCCCTTGGAGGCCGTGGCCTTGGCCCGGCAGAACCCGGAGCGGGAGGTGGTTTTTCTGGCGGTTGGTTTTGAAACAACGGCGCCGGGCAATGCAATGGCCCTGCTGCAGGCCAGGCGCGAGGGTTTGACGAATTTCAGCCTGCTGGCCAGCCACGTTCTGGTGGTGCCCGCCATCCGGGGGTTGCTCTCCTCGCCATCCAACCGGGTGCAGGGGTATCTGGCTCCGGGTCATGTCTGCACGGTCATGGGTTGGCAGGAATACGAACCGTTGGCAGAGGAATTTAAGGTACCCGTCGTGGTCACCGGCTTTGAGCCCGTGGACATCCTTGCCGGATTGCTCATGGTGCTCCGTCAGCTTGAGGCGGGGCGCCACCAAGTGGAAAACCAGTACGGCCGGTCGGTGAGCCGGGAGGGCAACCTGGCGGCGCAACGGGTCATGGACGAGGTGTTCGCGGTGAGCGACCGCGCCTGGCGGGGGATCGGGGTCTTGCCTGCCAGCGGCTTGGTGATTCGGGAACATCTCGCAGCCTATGACGCCGAACGGAAATTTGCCGTGGAGACTATCAAGGCGCGGGAATCGGAGTTGTGCAAAAGCGGCAATGTATTGCAGGGGCTGATCAAACCCGACGGCTGTCCGGCCTTTGCCCGCGAATGCACCCCGGAGCACCCCCTGGGGGCGACCATGGTTTCGGGCGAGGGCGCCTGCGCCGCCTACTATAAATATCACAGGACATCCCATGCATGATCTGAATCCGGAAGACTTCAGCTGCCCCCTGCCCATCATGGAATACGAGACCATCCAACTGGCGCACGGCAGCGGCGGGCGGCTGTCCGCCGAGCTTGTCAGCCGGTTCTTTCTGCCGCGCTTCGGCAATGAAACCCTGAACCGGCTGGAGGATCAGGCGGTGGTCGATTTCCCCCAAGGCCGCTTGGCCCTGACCACCGATTCCTTTGTGGTGGATCCTCTTTTCTTTCCCGGCGGCGATATCGGCGATCTGGCGATCAACGGGACGGTGAACGATGTCTGCATGAGCGGGGCCACGCCGCTCTACCTGGCCGCCGCCTTTATCATCGAAGAGGGTCTGCCCATGACCACCCTGCACCGGATTTTGCTCTCCATGGAAAAGGCGGCGAAAACCGCCGGGGTGCAAATCGTGACCGGGGACACCAAGGTGGTCAACCGGGGCTGCTGCGACAAGCTCTTCATCACCACCACCGGGGTGGGTCTGGTCCCGGCAGGGGTGAACATCTCCGCGGCCAATCTCAAGCCGGGGGACAAGGTCATCCTTTCCGGCGCCATTGGTGACCACGGCATGGCGATCCTGACCTCTCGGGAAGGGCTTTCCTTTGCCTCACGGGTGCGGAGCGACACGGCTGCCTTGAATGGTCTGGTGGACCGGATGCTGCACGCCTCTCCCGCCATCCACGCCATGCGCGATCCCACCCGTGGGGGGCTGGCCACCACGCTCAACGAGTTTGCCGCATCCTCCGGGGTCGGCATCATGTTGGAGGAGGCAGCCATTCCGGTGCGGCCCGAGGTGCGGGGCGCCTGCGAGGTGCTGGGCATCGATCCGATGTACGTCGCCAACGAGGGCAAGCTGGTGGCCGTTGTTCCGGCCGAGGTTGCCGGCACGGTGGTGGACGCCATGCGGAGCCATCCCCAGGGACGGGAGGCCGCGATTATCGGCGAGGTTGTTGCAGGCAACCGGGGGTTGGTGGCCATGCGTACAGCCTTAGGGGCGCAAAGGATTGTGGATATGCCGGTGGGCGAACAGCTGCCGAGAATATGCTGATCCGGGCCAATGGAAAGCAATTCCTAGAACAACAAGGGTTTGGTGGCAGGCATAAAAAGAGAAAAATACGGATGTTTTGTTGACTTTTTTGAAAGTAACCAGTTATAAACTTTCAGGAAACAGGATTTCTGTTATCAATTTTTGAAATGGGAGGTGAGTTGGTGCAGAAGCGAATCGTAACAATGCTGACAGCAATGTCGCTGATGCTTCCTACTGTCGCTTTGGCGGCCAGCGGGGACGCGCTCTTTTTACAGAGCTGTGGCGCATGTCACAAAAAGGGAGGCAAGGCGGCTATTGTGAACCCTGCCGACAAGGCCGGCACGGTGTGGGAAAAATATTTTGCCCGTGGACGTCATACGGTTGATATGGGCATGAGCGATGCAGACCTGCAGGCGGTGGTGAAGTATTTGGTGAAGCACGCAGCCGACAGTGACCAACCGGCAGCGGCGGTTATCCCCAAATAATTCACTGGCGAAAAAAGATATTCACTGGGAGGAGGAGAATAAGTGAAAAAAATTTTATTGACCGCAGGTGCATTGCTGGCCTGGACAGGCTGCGCCGTTGCTGGAGCAGGTGGCCAGACTGTAGCCATTCCGGTAGAAGACTATAAGGCGATTCTGGAACGCTTGGATACCCTGCAGAAGCGTGTTGATCAGATGGAGAAAACCGAGAGCCCTTCCGGCAAGGCAGCTACCGCCGCAATGCCGAGCAAGCTGGCCAAGGATGTGGAAACCATCTTCGATACCCTGGACAAGGTTGAAACCAAGACCCTGAAGGATCGGATCAACCTGGGCGCGGAGCTTCGCACCAGGGTGGACAGCTTTAAGTTGAAGGATGATGCGCTGACTGGTGGGGTCGGCACTGTTGACCATAATGATAATTACTGGACTAACCGCTTTCGGTTGAACCTTGATTCCGAGATTCGGAAGAATCTGTTGTTCACCGGTCGTGTCACCGCCTACAAGAATTTTGCTAATAAAGGTTTTGAGGTTACCAATGATGCCAATCAAGCCCATGTGCCTGGTGACAGTGGCTTGAAGCTGGACCGCGCCTATGTAGACTGGATTCCCGAGGGCATGCCCATCCCGTTGGCCCTGACCTTTGGTCGTCATCCCTCGTCAGAAGGTCCGCCTTCCGAGTTGAAGGAAAACCGGCTCCGTCAGTCCACCTATCCCTCTCTGCTGTTTGACGGCGAAGCGGATGGTGTGGTGGCCACCGTTGGTCTGGAACGGTATCTGGGCTGGAAGAACTCCGGCATTCGTTTTGCCTGGGGTAAGGGTTATCAGGACTCTAATAATGTTGTCAGTTACTTGGATAACGGGGCAAACCCGTATGATGACATCAATGTCTATGCCATGTTCTTTGAAACGGAGATTCCAGGGGTGCGTGACAGTCTGCTGGTCTTGAGCGCTCTGGGGGCAACGGATATCAACGGTATGGGGTCAGGAGCCGGGAAGATAGGCGACATGGCTCTGTACGGTGTTCATGCCCAAGCCAATAACGTTGTCGATTCCGGGTTCGATATCTTCCTTTCCACTGGGCTTAACAAAACTGATCCTAATGGAAATGTTTTTGGACCGGTGGGGTTACTTAACGATGATGGGACAACCGCGCATTCAGGTTGGTCCGTGTACACCGGGTTGCGTTACAATATTCCCTACAAGCCGTGGAATAACCCCAAGGTCGGGTTTGAGTACAACCATGGCAGTGAATACTGGTCCAGCTTTACCTGGGGTCCCTCTGAGCTGTACAACAAGCTTGCCACCCGTGGCGATGCCTATGACCTTTACTACATTCAGCCGTTCAACGACAATCTCTTTGGCCGCCTAGGTTACACCCATATCAATTACGATCATGGGTCGAGGTCTCAGGTGTTTGGTGAGCCTGGAGATTCCAGCGCTGAACTGGATAACGTTTACTTCCTGCTCGACTGCCGTTTCTAAGGCATAGGCACTAGGATGTTTGTTAAGGGTGGCCGTTTGGCCACCCTTTTTTTGTCCCTTTTCCCCGGCGAGACTGCTTTCTTCAGCTTTGCCGGGTGCGCGGCGAAGCTGGGGGGAACCCGGTTGCGCGTGACGGACGGATTGAATAGACTGGAAAGATCGTGAGTGCCATTTTTCAAGCGCAAACTGACAGGTGTGTCCCCATGGATATTCGTTTACGATTCTTTTTTCCTGTGCTGGCGGTGCTGGCGTCCCTTTTTTCCGGCTGCGCGATGAATCCCGTTACCGGCAAGTCCGAGCTGGCTTTTTACAGCTTGAGCGAACAGGAAGAAGTCTCCCTCGGCAAAAAGGCCTTTCCCGAGGCAATCCAACGGATGCAGGGGGAGTACGATGATCCGCATCTGAAGGAGTACGTCACTGCGGTTGGAATGCGCTTGGCCAAGGTCAGCCATCGGCCCAATCTTCCCTATGCCTTCAAGGTTGTGAACGACTCCAGTCCCAATGCCTTTGCCATGCCCGGCGGCAATATCGCCATCACCCGCGGGCTGCTGGTTGCCCTGGAAAACGAGGCCCAGCTTGCCGCGGTGCTGGGGCATGAGCTTGGTCATGTCACGGCCCGGCATTCGTTGCAGAACCTGCAACGCGGGATCTTGCTCAACATCGGCCTGCAGGTTTTGTCCTATGGGAGCAGTGGAACTTCTTACGGCATCCTGGCGCAGCAGGCAGGGCAGGTGGCAGGCGCGCTGCTGGACAGTTCTTACAGCCGCGAGGAGGAGCGGGAGGCGGACCGGCTGGGCATCGACTACATGGTGAAGGCCCAGTACAGCCCCAAGGGGGCGGTGGAGTTGCAGGAGTTTTTAGCCCAAAAAAGTGGAGAGGGGGAAGCCCTGTGGCTCCAAGGGCTGTTCCGGACCCATCCTTTTTCCAAGGAACGGATGCGGGATAACCAGTACTACATCGACAGCAACTACAACTGGGCCATGAACAATGAGGCGTATGTCTCCGGGGCCGGAGAGTTCCAGCGGGCCATGGCGCCGTTGAGGAAAGCCAAGGAGGCGTATGACGATTACGATAGGGGCAGGGAAAAAGAGCAGGCCAAGGATCTGGCTGGAGCCATTGCCCTGTATGAGCAGGCGGTTCACAAAGCCCCTCGGCAGGCTCTGCTGCAAAATGCCCTGGGAATGGCGTATCTGAGAAACGACAGCCCGGAGCAGGCAAAAAAATATTTGAGCAAGGCCGTGCAGCTGGATGGGGATTATCACGAAAGCCATTTCGGCCTTGGCTACCTGTACCTGCAGGAGAACAATCCCGCCTCGGCCAAGGAACATCTGCAAAAAAGCATGAAGCTTATGCCCACCTTGGGGAGCGCCTTTTTTCTTGCCGAAAGCTATGAGAAAACCGGGGAGCTTGCAAAGGCCCACACCTTATACGGTCAGGTGGCGGCGGCCGATTCACGCGGGAGCCTGGGCAGGGCAGCGGCTGCCAGATACAGAGCGCTTGGGGGGACGGGCCGCCGTTAGGAAGATCAGGATTTGGCCGGGGTCTCGAGGGTTTTCAGAAACGGCTCGAACAGGTAGCGGAGTTCTTCGAGGGACTGCTTGACCATATAGGGCAGGGCCTTGGCGTACATATCGAGCAGGATAATGGCATTGACGGACGAGTCTGTTGTTGAGCCGCTCCGGACTCTTTTCGCCATGGCCAGGTTGACTTCCTGGATGGTGCGGTACAGATCAGTCAATTTTTCCAGGTTGAAATCCGCCTGTTTTCCCTCGTTGGTTACGAAATATTGGGCCAGCATATAGGTTGCGGTGGCGCGGAAGATGGTTTCTTCCTCGTTGGCCAGCGGCAGATGAAACCGGGCCATGGGCTTGAAAAAGGCGGTGTGCGGGCAGCCGCTTGTCGCGATGACAAGCCCCATCAGGGAGCAGAGCGCCCTTTGCGCCGTGGTTTTCTGGATGGTTATCCTTTCGGCGGTTGTCACCTGAAGGTCCACCTGGTCAAAGGAAAGAAGCTTTTCTCCCCTCCGGACAATGGGGGCAAGGTTGACCGCGGCGGGGCAGTGGGGGGAGGCCGCCTCTGTCAACGGGCAACTGGCGCACTGGGCAAAGGAGAGCGTAGTCCAGCGCGGCAAGGGCTCGGCAGCGGAGCCGGGCAGGGTCTCAAGGGTCTGGGGGGCGAGGCGGATGGTAAAAAGCTCTTCGCTGTTGTCCTGCAGGCGGAAGCGGTATTCGATGACCAGTGGCTGCGGTTCCATATTCGCGCGGTGCTCTCCTGTGTCGTTTCCCGAATCGGCGCCGGAGCCGATGCACTCCCATTAACGAAGAATGCCCTTATGGTAGGCGAAATCATTCAGAAAAGCAATGATTCGTCTCGATGGGCCGCCGTGTCCATCGGGTAACGCGGTCGGAGATTTTGACTTTAACGCCGCCACTCTGTACACTGATTGCGGACAGGGGTGAATGCTTATTAACCGCGGGGATTCCGATGGGATTCCTTGCATTGTCGGAACACCGTATGACACCGAGTCAATTGTTGTCCACCATCCTGGTGATTCCCGGGATCATTTTTCTCATTGCCGCGGCGCGGCTTTGCATGCAGACCAGGCGGCTGGTTCCCCTTTCCTGCGTGGGAAAATGGCGGGCTCTGTCTGCCCTGAATGTGTTTTTTATTGCCGGATACCTTTTCTTTATCATCATTCAGGTCAGGCATCTTGTTTTTCCAGTGGAACTCATCACCGGGCTGGTTTTTTTCGGGGGATCCCTCTTTGTTTTTCTGGTCATCGGCCTGTCCCGGCTTACCATCACCAGGGTGCATGAGGCGGACCTGGAAATCGTCCGGACGAATACCGCCCTCGTTCAGAAAAACACGGAACTTGAAAAGGAGATTGTCGCCCGGCTTGAGGCGGAAGGAAGGGCCAGGGCAAGGCTCCAGCATCTGACCACCCTGCACGCCATCGACATGGTGATCACCGCGAGTCTGGATCTGCGGCTGACCATGAAACTTTTTCTGGAACAGACCGTGTCGCAACTCGGCATGGATGCCGGGGCCATTCTTTTGCTCAACACCCACACCCAGACCCTGGATCATGGGGCGGATTGGGGTTTTGAAGGGATCGGCATCCGCAAATCCAAGGTGCGGCTTGGCGAAGGCGGGGCCGGGATTGCCGCCTATGAGCGGCGGGTCGTTCATATTCCGGATATTGAAGAACAGCCCAATCCGTTTGTCCGCAATGAGTTGCTCATAAAAGAAAAATTCATAACCTATTATGCTGTGCCCCTCATTGCCAAAGGGCAGGTGAAGGGCGTTTTCGAGATTTTTTCCCGGGAGCGGTTTGAGGCCGACCCGGAATGGTCCGATTTTTTTGAGGCCTTGGCCATTCAGGCGGCAATCGCCATCGATAACGCGACGCTTTTCCGCAAACTCCAGGAGTCGAACATCGAATTGACCCTGGCCTACGACACCACCATCGAGGGCTGGGCAAAGGCGCTGGAGTTGCGCGATTCGGAAACCGAGGGCCATACCCAGCGGGTGGCGGAGCTCACCTTGAAGGTGGCCTGCGCCTTGGGCATCCGGGAGGATGAGCTGGATCATGTCCGCCGCGGCGCCCTGCTCCATGATATCGGCAAGATGGCGGTGCCGGATACGGTTTTGATGAAGCCCGGCCCGCTCACCGAAGAGGAGCAGCAGATCATGCGGCGGCATCCGGCCTTTGCCTTTGACCTGTTGTCCCCCATTCACTATCTGCGCCCGGCCCTGGATATCCCCTATTGCCATCATGAACGGTGGGATGGCACCGGTTATCCGCGCGGCTTGAAAGGCGAGCAGATTCCCTTGGCGGCCAGAATCTTCTCCATTGCCGACAATTGGGACGCCCTGATCTCGGCCCGACGCTACCGGGAGGCATGGCCTCCGGAAAAGGTTGCCCAACACATCCGTTCCCTGGCCGGAACCCAGTTTGATCCGAATCTGGTGGATATCTTTTTGGCTTCGGTATGACCATTGCAGCTTTTTTCTCCGTTTCAGCCCTTCAGTGGTTCTCCCCGTTCCAAGACCGTTAATTGACAGGCGAATGTAATTTCCCCAAGGAGTGTTATGGGCAAGGCAAAATTTGGGAGGGGTAATCTCTTGCGGATCATCGTGGTTGTCGTGGCGGTTGCCTGGTTGGGTCTCATGGCGTATGGAAAGGGCAAGCCCCTGCCCAAGGGGGTCTCGTTTGCAGGGGTGGCGCGTGTTGCCTCGAAGGTCGAGTTTCTGGCCGACCGCACCTATCAGCGGGACGGGCAGCCGGTGCGCGAGCAAGCCATTTTTAGCCGGATCCACCGGATCATCGACAAGGCCGAGCGTTTTGTTCTGCTCGACCTTTTTCTCTTCAACAGCGTTCATGCTCCAGGGGAGAAATATCCTCCCCTGTCCGAGGAGATGACCCGCAGGCTCGTTGAAAAAAAACAGCGGTCGCCCCAGGTGGACATTGTGCTCATCACCGATCCGATCAACCGGAGTTACGGAGGGGAGGAACCGGAGCATTTCAAGAGGTTGCGGGCAAGCGGGGTGCGGATCATTTACACCGATACCGGCAAGCTGCGTGATTCCAACTTCATCTACTCGGCCTGGTGGCGGCTTTTTTGCCAATGGTTCGGCGTCAACGGGGAAGGCTGGCTGCCGTCGCCTTTCGCTAAAAATGGCCCGGCCATGACCATGCGGGGGTATTTGAGCCTCTTCAACTTCAAGGCCAACCATCGCAAGGTTGTGGCCAGTGAAAAAGAGGCGCTCATCACCTCCGCCAACCCCCATGACGCAAGCGGTTACCATTCCAATATCGCCATCGCCGCCCAAGGGGCGGTGGTGCGGGATGTCGTCGATGCGGAGGCTGCGGTGGCAAGCCTTTCCGGGGAGACTTTGCCCCAATGGGAGATCCCGGACCGACCCGGATCCGGTACCGTGCGTCTGTGCCTGCTCACCGAAGGGAAGATCAAGGCGCGGTTGCTGCAATCCCTGTCCCGTTGCGGGAGCGGCTGTTCGGTGCGGATGGCCATGTTCTATCTCTCCGACCGCGAGATTATCGCAGGACTTCTCGGGGCGGCGGCCAGGGGGTCCGAGGTGCGGCTGCTCCTCGACCCCAACAAGGATGCCTTCGGCCGCAAAAAAAACGGTATCCCCAACCGGCCGGTGGCCCAGGAGCTTGTCGGGAAATCCCGGGGCAAGATTCAGGTGCGCTGGTACGGGACGCACGGCGAGCAGTTTCATCCCAAGCTGGCCATGATTTCCCTGCCGGAAGAAACAGTGCTCATCGGTGGCTCGGCCAATCTGACCCGGCGGAATCTTGACGACCTGAACCTGGAGGCCTGCCTTGAGGTGACGGGCCCGGCGGATTCTCCGGTGGCCAGGGAGGCAGGCGATTATTTCGAGCGGATCTGGCGGAACCGGGATGGGGTCTATTCCGTTGATTACAAGGAGTTTGCCGAAAATTCGCCGCTCCGGTACGGTCTCTACCGTTTTCAGGAGTGGAGCGGGATGTCCACATTTTAACCGCACGGCGGCGGGAAAACTTGTGCTACAATTAAAAAAAGGCGGTGCGGCACAGGGATACTCAGGGCTGAGAGGCGAGTCCGCTCGGCCATAGGGCTTTGGGAACGACCATGAATGAAAAGATTCTGGTAGTGGACAACCAGCCGCTGATGCTTCGGCTCATGAGCAATTTTCTCGGCAAGAAAGGCTATGAGGTGAGAACCGCGCCCGACAGCCTGACAGCCCTCTCCGTGCTCGCTGATTTTGTCCCGGATATCATGTTCGTGGATCTGGTCATGCCCAATATCAGCGGCGACAAGTTGTGCCGGATCGTGCGATCCATGCCGGAGTTGAAAAACGTCTGCATCATCATCCTTTCCGCCATCGCTGCGGAAGAAACGCTCGACTACGCCTCGTTCGGCGCCAATGCCTGTATCGCCAAGGGCCCTTTCCGCGACATCGAACAGCATATCTCCAACTTGCTCTCCGCCCATAAGAACAAGGAAGATCTGGGTTTTTCCGGGGTTGCCGGGATTGAAAGCGTGTACCAGCGGGATATCACCAAGGAGCTGTTGAATTCAAGGAAACATTTCGAGGTTGTTCTCGGCAACATCAGCGAAGGGATCGTCGAGTGCACCGCCGAGGGAAGGGTTGTGTATGTCAACGCCGCCGGGGCGGCCATCCTGGGCGCACGGGAAGAAAAGATCCTGGCCGCCGATTTCCCCGATTTTTTTGCGGGAAGCGCCCGTCGGGAAGTGGGCAGGATTTTTATCGAACTCGGCGAACACCCCATTGCTCTGGGCGAGGAGGCCGCGCTGCTGCTGAAGGGGCGGAGAGTCGCCCTGGTCGCGCTGCCCATTGCCGATGGGGAGCAGCGAACGGCCATTGTGATCATCCGGGACATCACCGAGCGCAAGGCCGCGGAAGAGAAGCTCGAGGGGTATCGTGATCATCTGGAAAAGATGGTGGTGGCGCGCACGGCGGAACTTTCCCAGAAAAATGAGCAGCTCCTCAAGGAAATGCGGGAGCGCCGCGTTGCCGAAGAACGGATGGGGGAGGCCCAGCGGGAGTGGGAGCGGACCTTCGACGCCGTGGATGACATCGTTACCCTGCAGGATACCTCCCTGCGTCTCACCAGGGTAAACAAGGCGGCCTGTCGTATCCTGAAAAAAACAGCGGCGGAGTTGGTCGGCCGGCATTGTTACGAGGTGTTCCTGGGGAGCCCCGATCCCTGTGCGGGATGCGCGGCGCATCTTCTCTCCCACGAGGGCAAGTCACATAGCCAGGAGATTTTTCATCCCGAGCTGCAAAAGACCTTTTTGCTCACCGCCACCCCGGTCATGGACGACCAGGGAAAGATAAACGGCATCGCCCATTTCGCCAAGGATATCAGCGAACAAAAGAAGCTGGAGTTCCAGCTTCTGCAGGCCCAGAAGATGGAGGCCATCGGTACCCTGGCCGGCGGCATTGCCCATGATTTCAATAATATCCTGGCCGCTGTCATGGGCTACACGGAGCTGGCCATGATGGATCTGCAGCAGAACATGCCTGCCTATGCCAAGCTGGCGGAGGTGACCAGGGCCGGCAAGCGGGCCAAGGATCTGGTGGCGCAGATTCTCACCTTCAGCAGGCACAGCGAGGCACGGCGGGAACCCCTTGAATTGCGGAGCATAGTCAAGGAGGCCATGAAGCTGCTCAGGGCCTCTCTGCCGAGCACCATGGAGATGAAACAGGAGATAAGCGACCAAGCCTGTTGGGCTTTGGCCGATCCGGTGCAGATCCATCAGGTGCTGATGAATCTCTGCATCAACGCCTCCCATGCCATGCGCGGGAAGGGAGGCGCCCTTCTCGTCACCCTCGGTCCCGAGGAGATTGATGAGTCCCGCGCCGCCTTGAACCCGGACCTGAGACCCGGAGCGTATGTTCATCTCGGGGTGCGCGATACCGGGCAGGGGATGGAGCAGCATGTGGTGGCGCGGATCTTCGAGCCGTTTTTTACCACAAAACAAACCGGGGAAGGAACCGGGATGGGGCTTGCCGTGGTGCACGGGATCGTGAAAAGCCATCAGGGCGCCATCGAGGTTGCCAGCGTGCCGGGGCAGGGAACGGTGTTCGATCTCTACTTCCCCCGCATCAAGGAGATAGCGGAGATCAACGGCGCCGGTGGCGACTTGCGATTGTCCGGGGGGACGGAGCGCATCCTCTTTGTGGATGATGAGCCTGCCTTGGCCGAATTGGGAAAACAGGCGCTTGGGGTTGCGGGATATCGGGTACGGGCCCATGGCGACAGCCGGGAGGCCTGGAACGAGTTTGTTGCCGATCCGGAGGGCTTTGACCTGGTCGTCACCGACCTGACCATGCCCGGCATGACCGGCGCCCAGCTTGCGGAAAAGATCCTGGCCTTGCGGCCGGGCATCCCGGTTATCCTGACCACGGGCTACAGCGACATCATGACCGAAGAAGAGGCCTTGGAGCTGGGGGTGCGAGAGTATCTGCTCAAGCCCATCAGTCCCGGGAGGCTGGCGGAGGTGGTGCGGCGGGTGCTTGATGCCGGTGAAAACTCTGTGAAGTCCAGGGGGGACATAACCGAAGGAGGTGTGCCATGAGGGAACTTATTCCAAGGAAACCGTTCTCGGAACTCAGCACTGTGCGCAACGAAATGGACCGGCTGTGGAACCGGTTTCTGGATGATTGGCCATTGCCGACCATGTTCACCAAGGGTTGGGCGCCGATGGCCGACATCTCGGAAACCAAGGACAAGCTGATCGTCAAGGCCGAACTGCCCGGCCTCGACCCGGAAGACATCAAGCTGAGCCTTTCCGGCAACCTGTTGACCATCGAGGGAGAGAAGAAAAAGGAAAAAGAGGAAAAAGACGAGCACCATTATTATCTGGAGCGTTACAGCGGGGCGTTTCAACGCTCCTTTCGTCTGCCGGTGGAGGTGCAGGAGGACAAGATCGAGGCCAAGTTCGACAAGGGCGTGCTCACCGTCACCCTGCCCAAGACGGCAAAAAGCAAAAAAAAGGAAATCAAGATCAACAAGGCGAAGTGATAAAGCCCCTCCCCCCTGGGCTTTGCCGGATTTCCCTTTCTTCGTTTATCTTGAGAACAGACCTGTGCCCGAGGCCCCTTCCGGTTGGGCGCCGGTCTGTCGTAATCCCGATGCGTCCTTGAGGTTTGCCCCCTTAAGGTTGGCATTGGTCAGGTCAGCCTTGTAGAAATCAACCCCTTCCAGATCGGCATTTTCCAGATTGGCTCCGGTAAGGTTCGCGCCTTTGAGGTTGGCCCCTTCCAGGTCGGCGTCACGCAGGTTTGCCCCGGAGAGATTGCAGCGCTCAAGGACAGCCTCTTTCAGTTTTTTCCCGGAGAGATCCTGGCCGGCAAGGTTGCATTCAACACAGCGGTTGGATTGCAGGAGTTTTTCCATGTCGGTAAGCTTGGGGCTTTCCGGCGGTTTCACCTCTTCCGGTATCTTGCTCAAGACCGGAGGAAGGGGTGGGGTCTGCGGGACTGGCTGAGCCACGGGCTGGATGGCGACGGGTGTGGCGGGCGGCACTGTCTCCGCTGCTGCCTTGGCCGGAGGCGTCACCGCAGCCGGAGCTGTTGCGGTCGGACCGCTGGGAACGGCTGCGGCGACGGCGACGGGGGGCTCCTTATCCGAGGGCATGGCCGTGGCCGGGCTGGGCGCAGGCGCAACGGCGACGTCGGCTGTGTCGTTTTCCTGCTCGGGGGTACCCAGCGTCGGCGTTGTTTGCATGACCTGGAAGGATGGAGCCCACAGGTTTTCCGCCTGGGCGCGATCCCTTTCCAGGGGATTTTTTCTCTTGGAGGGTGGAGGGGTTTTGCTGCGGTACTGGGCGAGGAAGGCATCGATGTCCTCTTTGGTGCCTTTCTGCCGTTCTTTCTCCATGATCGTTCCGATCAGGTACGCTCCCTCGAGGTCAGCCCCGGTCAGGATCGCCCCGGTGAGGTCGGCTTTGTAGAGGTCGGCTCCGGCGAGATTTGCCCTGGTGAGATTTGCCTGGCTGAGGTTTGCCGTGGCCAGGTCCGCCGTCTTGAGGCTTGCCCCTTCCAGATTGGCTCCGCTCAGGTTGGCTCCGGCCAGATTCGCCCGATTCAGATTGAGGCCGGTAAGGTCTGCCCCGGCCAGGTTGCAGCCGGGACATGCGTTTTGGGCGACCAGACGTTCCACCTCGGAGGCGGCTCCCGGGGGCATGGACGGTTGGACCGCTGGTTTTTTTGTGACTCGGACCGGTGCGGGCTGCGCCGGAGCTGGTTGCACCGGAGGCGGTTGCACCGGAGGCGGTTGCACCGGAGGCGGTTGCGCCTGGGGCGGAGCTGCGGGGGCCACCGCCTGCGCCGTCTGCGCCGGTTCCGGTAAGGAGGCCGGCAACTGGTTTTCCGCAACCTCGGGCGTCGTTTCCTTGCGGGGCAGGGCGGGCAACGATGCCGGGGCGGGAGTCGGCTCGAAAACGGGCTGCGGCGGAGGTGTCGATGCCGAAGGAGACGGAACGGGAAGCGTGGGCGCAACCTTGGCTGCAACCGGAGCTGCAGGGGGAGGGGCCGGTGCTGCTTGCTTTGGCTCGGGCTGGGGAGCAGGTATGGCCGGTTCGGTTTTTTCCGGAAGTGCTGGGGCGGCAGGCGGTTCCGGCACGGGTTTTTCCGGCCTTGTCAGGGCATTCTCCGGGGCGGTGTATGCCGAGCCTTCAAGGATTGCCCGCTCATGGTTGCTGCGGGCAAGTGAGGCGTCCTTGAAGTTGGCCCCCTTGATAAAGGCGCCGGAGAGATCCGCCTTGTAGAGATCAGCCTCTTCCAGGTTGGCGTCGACCAGGTTTGCCCCGGAAAGGTCAACGGCCTTGAGGTTTGCCCCTTCCAGATCGGCCCCGGCCAGGTTTGCCCTGGAAAGATTGCTCCGCTCCAGGCAGGCGGCGGCAAGCTTTGCCCGGCGCAGATCCGCGCCGGAAAGATCGCATTCCACGCACCGGTTGGCGGTCTTCAGGGTTTCAAGATCTTTTTCGGTGTAGGCGGCGGCGTGGCGGGGTATGGCAGCCAGGCACAGGGAGCAGAACAGCAGGGTGGCCGCAGGTGTTTTTTTGTTTGAATGTGCCAATGTTCCGTGATCCCCCGGCCATCATCCCGATGGCGCAATGTTTGCTTACTTCGCCAGATAACTGAATCATAGGGGTGGAGCCGTGAGCTACGCTTTACCCTGGAATCGTAAGCGATTGCAGGGTGCCGTAGATGCGCGAAAGAGGCCCGCGAATTATAGCCCGCCTATGTGAGCGGGCCGATGACAAAGCAGGTACGGTGCCCTGTGCTCGCTTACTTCGCCAGAATCTGATTACAACCCCGAGCCGGACTTTGTCAAGTCAAGATGAGGGTTCGTTCTGTCCGGACCGGGGCTCCCGACAACCTATTTGCCGCCGGTCGCGTATTTTTTTCCCGATGGCCGTGAATTTTTCGAGCAATCGGATGTTAAATTTGGTAGATAGGTGTTTCTTCTGATATCTGAAATTTTTCACCAAAACAACGGGTTAGAGATACGATGCTGGTCAGGGACATTCTCGACAACAACAGGTTTTCCTTCAGTTTTGAATTTTTTCCGCCCAAGGATGAGCCGGGCTGGGAAAATCTTTTTGCCAATATCTCGGACCTGATGCCCCTCAAGCCCGCCTATGTCAGCGTGACATACGGGGCTGGCGGGTCGACCCGGGATCGCACCCACAAGCTGATCGTCAGGATTCAGCAGGAGACCAATCTCACCGTTGTCTCCCATCTCACCTGTGTCGGCTCAAACCGGGCGGAAATGGGGGAGATCCTCGGTAACTACGCGGCAAGCGGGGTCAGGAATATTCTCGCCCTGCGCGGTGATCCTCCCAAAGGCCAGACGGATTTCGTCCAGCCCGAGGATGGCTTTGCCCATGCCGCCGATCTGGTCGCCTTTATCAAAAAGGAATTCCCGCGGATGGGCGTGGGTGTCGCCGGTTTCCCGGAGGGACATCCCGCCACCCCCAACCGTTTGCTGGAGATGGACTATCTCAAGGCCAAGGTTGACGCCGGGGCGGACTATATCGTGACCCAGCTCTTTTTCGACAACCGCGATTTTTATGATTTTCGTGACCGCTGCGCCCTGGCCGGGATAACCGTGCCCATCATTGCCGGGCTCATGCCCATCACCACCAAGAGCGGCATGGTGCGGATGGCCGAGCTTGCCGCCGGGGCCAGGATTCCGGCCGCCTTGTTGCGCGCCCTGGATCGGGCGAGAAGCGATGAGCAGGTGGAAAAGGTCGGGGTGCACTGGGCCACCGAGCAGGTTCGCGATCTGCTGGACAACGAGGTGCGGGGCATCCATTTTTACACCCTGAATCACTCCCGGCAGGCCCTGGATATCTACCAGTCCCTCGGCGTGGAGGATTCCATTCAGCTGGGCGCATGACCGGCGGCTTCAGCCTTTGTCTTCCGCGGGCCGGGGTGTCCACCATTTGAAGATGCCGTAAACGGACAGCACCAGATAGACCGAGAAGAGGAACGCCTCGGCCATCATGCCCTTATGGGAAAAGCTGATAATCCAGCCGAGATTGGCGATGGTCCAGATCACCCAGCCTGCCGCGCGTTTTTGCAGGTTGTAGAGGGTTCCCAGGATACTGAGCCCGGTGAGAATCCATTCGTACATGACATGTCCTTCGCTGCCGCCGCCGCACTGCTGTTTTGGCGGTTGTTGTAGGAAAAAGGGAATACGGCTCCCAACTTAAAGCCAAAGAGGGGCCTTAGGCAAGCACCATTCGTGAAAAAGGTGGGGCCCCATGTTTCGTTCCATTATAAACAGCGTAATTTCATCGATATAAAATCCCTCTCGGGAGAAGACGAAAAGGAGTAAGGGTATGTCACAGGCCAAAAAAGGAGATAGCGTCAAGATCCATTACACCGGCACCCTGGCGGATGGGACTGTTTTCGATTCCTCGGCCGGGCGGGAGCCCCTGGGGTTTACACTCGGCGGTGGCCAGGTAATCGTGGGTTTTGAGGAGGCTGTTCTGGGGATGGCTGTCGGCGACAAGAAAACGGTCACCATTCCCTCGCACAAGGCCTATGGCGAAAAGAATTTGGAGCTGGTCATCGAGGTGCCCCGGAATCAGGTTCCCCCGGATCTCAATCCGGAGGTCGACCAGAAGCTGCAGATGGGCGGCCCCAACGGCGAGCTGGTTGTGGTCACGGTTGTGGCGGTTGATGACCAAGTGGTCGTTCTCGACGCCAATCCGCCCCTGGCAGGGAAGGATCTCACCTTTGCCCTGGAGCTGGTGGCGATTTCCTGAATCGGAAAATAAGTGAGTCTGTTGCGATGCCCTGGTAATTTTCTTACCGGGGCATTTTTTTGGGTATGGGCCCGGTTGCCTGTATCCGGGGCGCAAAAGGGTATGGTATACTCGGCGAGAGAGGCGTTGGGCGCCGGGTATGCGGGGTATATGGATAACCAGGATCGGGGCGGCATGCGGAAACTTATCGGCCAAGGGTGTTTTCTTTTCGTGCGGCATGGGCGCTTGGCCGTCGTGCTGTTTGCGGCCGCTCTGTTGTCCCAGGGGTGCGCCTCGCTGGTGATAACCCCGATGGTCGGTCCGGTGGTGAAGAATCTCAACCGTCAGGCGGACCTGGAACTGGTCTGTGACGGCGCCCCCTCGTATCTGCTGCTCCTTGACAGCCTGCTGGCTTCAGATCCCGACAACGCCCGCTTGCTGCTGCACGGCGCCCAGGCCTATACCGCCTACGCGAGCCTCATGCCGGAATGCGGCCGTCCGGAACGGGCGCCGGTTTTGGGGGAAAGGGCCAAGGAATACGGCCTGCGCCTGCTTGGCACCCATAAAGGCCTTGCTGATGCAAGCCAAGTGCCGCTTGCCGGGTTCGGCGAGGCGTTGCAGTCGGTCGACTCCGGGGAGGTGGAAAAACTGTTCTGGTCCGGTTACGGGTGGGCAACCTGGATCGGGTCCAGCAAGGGCGCGCCCGCGGCGGTGGCCGATCTGCCCAAGGTCGAACAGCTGATGCTGCGGGTATTGGTCCTGGATGAGGGCTTTTACCATGGCGGCGCCCATCTTTTCCTCGGCATTTATCATGGCTCCCGTCCGGTGATGCTGGGCGGCAAGCCGGAGGTGAGCCGGGATCATTTCGAGAAGGCCCTCGCCCTGGGCGAGCGGCGGTTTCTCCCAGCCCTGGTGGCCTATGCCGAATATTACGGACGGCAGACCTTTGATCGGGAGCTCTATGTCCGTCTCCTTGAGGAGGCGCTTGCCTTTGACCTTGCCCTGGCCCCGGACCTGACCCTGCCCAATGTCCTGGCCAAGAGGCGGGCCCGGAAACTGCTGGATCAGGTTGATGAGTTTTTTTGAGCCGTTTGCAACAACCATTGCCCCGAGGAGAAAGGAAGGTATGAATCGTCTGCTGCGCTCGATCTGCTCCGGCATAATCCTTTTGGCGTTCATGGCCCCGATGACCGCACAGGCCGCGCCTCGCCATCTTTTCAAGATTGCCACCCTTGCCCCGGAGGGCAGCGTCTGGGCCAGGCGGTTCCAGGAGTTCCAGAACGAGGTTTCTGCCAAGAGCAACGGCGAGATCGGCTTCAAACTCTATCTGGGCGGGGTGATGGGCGACGACCGGGCCATGTACCGCAAGATGCGGATCGGCCAGCTCCAGGGCGGCGGCTTCACCATGACCGGGATCAGCGAGACCGTGCCGGATTTCCGGATCATGGCCATCCCCTTTCTCTTCAGATCCTATGCCGAGGTGGACCGGCTGGCGGAGGGCCTGTTCCCGCACTTCCAAAAGGCATTTCTGGAAAAGGATCTGGTGCTGCTGGCCATGACCGAGGTCGGCTTTGTCTACACCATGTCCGGCGAGCCGGTGACCACGGTGGCCCAGTTGCGGGCGAGCAAATGCTGGGCGCCGGAGAATGATCCGCTCAGTCGCGGTTTTCTTGAGGATGTGGGCGTCACCCCCATCCCCCTGTCCATCCCGGATGTGCTCTCCTCCCTGCAAACCGGCATGATCAACACGGTGTTCAACGGGTTTTACGGCTCCATCGTTCTCCAGTGGTTTACCCGGACCAAATACATCACCGATACGCCCTTTGGCTACGCCTACGGCGGGTTGGTTTTTTCCAAGAACGCCTTTGACAAGCTCTCCCCGCAGCAGGCCGCCTTGATGGAGGCTGCGGCGAAAAAACATTTCGCCTCTCTGCTGATCGACACCCGGCGCAGCAATGAAGAGGCCCTTGCCACCCTGAAAAAAAACGGCATTCAGCTGGTTCAGGCGGACAAGGAAACCCTGCGCCAGCTGGTGGCGGTGCGCGATCAAAAAACCGTGCCGCGTCTGGTTGGCAAGGCCTTTTCCAAGGAGATCCATGAGGCGGCCATCCGTCTGCTTGCCGATTTTCGGGCAAAATCCCCAGGCCAGGCCGGAGCGAAATGAGCGATTCCAGGGCCTGGCTTTCCGGAAGCATGCAACAGGTGGGCCGTTTGCTGGAGCGGCTTGAGGAGGTAGTCCTCCTGCTGCTTGTCGCGGCGATGATTGCCCTGGCCTGTGTGCAGATCGTTCTGCGCGATGTGTGGGGCGGGGGGCTTTCCTGGGCCGATCCGCTTCTGCGGGTCATGGTGCTGTGGGCAGGGCTTCTCGGGGCCGTGGTGGCCACCAAAATGGACAAGCATATCTCCATTGATCTTGCCTCCCATCTGCTGCCCAGGGGGATTTTGCGCTGGCTGCGGGTGGTGCGTCATCTTTTTGCCACGGGTGTTTGCGTGGTGCTTACCTGGGTGGCGGCCGATTTTGTCCTCCAGGAAGCGGGCCAGGGCGACGGGCAGGTCATGGCCGGGCTTGCCTCCTGGCAGCTCAACCTGGTTTTCCCCCTGGCTTTCGGCGGCATGGCCCTGCGTTTCCTGGTCGGCTGCGGGCAAAGCCTTCGCGCTGCCCTGGCCGGGAAAGACCACCAATCTTCCGATGAAATGGCCTAGATTCTGATATGCCGCTTGCGCAACTGATACCCCTCGGGCTGGCCGTGCTGGGCAGCCCGCTCTTCGTGGTGATGGCCGCCCTGGCCCTGCTCTCCTTTCACGGCGCGGGCGTCGATCCCTCGGTGGTGATCATCGAGATGTCCCGGCTGGCCGATACCCCCATGCTCCTCTCCCTGCCCCTGTTCATCCTGGCCGGGACCATCCTTTCCGAAAGCAAGGCGCCGGTGCGGCTGCTGGATCTGTCCAACGTGCTGCTGGGCTGGCTGCCCGGCGGGCTGGCGGTGATCGCCCTGGTGGTATGTTCGGTTTTCACCGCCTTTACCGGCGCCTCCGGGGTGACCATCTTTGCCCTGGGGGGCTTGCTTTTTCCCGCCATGCTCAAGGATCGCTATCCCGAGCAGTTTTCCCTGGGGTTGATCACCACCTCCGGCAGCCTGGGGCTGTTGTTTCCTCCCAGTCTCCCCCTTATTCTTTTCGGGGTCATTGCCGAGACCCGGATCGACCATCTCTTTCTGGCCGGGATTCTGCCGGGGTTGCTGATGCTGCTCCTGCTGGGGGCCTACAGCATCAAAAAAGGCGCGGCCGGCCGCGGACTGCGTCAGCCAGTGCCGAAGGGGGAAAGGCGGCGGGCCCTGCGGGCGGCAGCCTGGGAGCTGCCCTTGCCGGTTATCGTATTGGGGGGGATTTACGGGGGGCTCTTTGTCGTGGGCGAGGCGGCGGCGGTGACCGCCCTGTATGTGCTGATCGTGGAGATGTGTGTGCACCGGGATATCACCCCGGCGCGGCTGCCCTCCATCGTGGTGCGGAGCATGGCCCTGTTCGGGGGGATCTTCGTGGTGCTGGCCGCCTCCATGGCCTCCACCAGCTTTCTCATCGATCAGGAGATCCCGTCCAGGCTCTTTGCCGTGATCCGGGAGCATATCTCAAGCAAGTACACCTTTCTTTTGCTGCTGAACGTCTTTCTGCTCATGGTCGGCTGCCTGCTGGATATCTTTTCCGCCCTGGTGCTGGTGGTGCCGCTCATCGTGCCCATTGCCCAAGGGTATGGGGTTGACCTCACCCACCTGGGCATCATCTTTCTGACCAACCTGCAGATCGGCTACTGCACCCCGCCGGTGGGGCTCGATCTTTTTCTGGCCAGCTACCGTTTCGAGCGGCCCATCGCCGAACTCTACACCGCCACCCTGCCATTCTTGGCGATCCTGCTCGTCACCCTGGGGATCATCACCTACTTTCCGTTGCTGAGCCTTTTTCTGGTCGGGCTCTTCGGGTAGCCTCAGCCTGTTCTCCCGCAAGCCTGACGGGCCAGGTAAAAAACGATTCTCCCTTTTTGTGGCCGACCCCCAAGGCGCCTTTGTTGAGATACAGCGCCCAGGCCCAGTCTGTTTCGAAAAAACTGGTGGTGGATGACCAATACGCCTCGCGCACCCTTTGGAACGGGTGGCCTGCGGGCAGGGCCGGTTCCGCCTGCGAGCAGTCCACCAAGGATTCAAGGGCGTTTATGTCGGGGAGCCGCCAGTCGCTGCTGCCGTGCAGGTTGCCCCGGTTGATCTCGTCGATGAGCTTCAGGGCCTGCGGCCAGCTCGTGGGCTTCCCGCCCGGATCCCCATCCTTGAGCCAGATGAGCCGGGTCAGATTGTCGAGCACCGTCTCGCCGAGATCGATAAAGCGCGGCTGCGGCCAGGCGAGGCCATGCCGGTGTTCCCCGTCCTGCCCAGAGTCCGGGCAGGGGATTTCCTGGCCAAGGGCATCGTGGCAGGCTGTCTGCCCGGTTTTTGGGAGAAGGCCATATCCGGTGCCGCGCACCGGCCAGAACAGAGAGTCCTGGTCCTTGCGTCCGTAGAACATGCGGGCGCCTTCAAGATGGATGCACCAGGCATAGGCCGGGTGGATGGCGGCCGTGGTGGAGGTCCAGTACCAGCCCAGGAAGATGTTGGTGAACGGATGGCCCTCCGGCAGCGGGGGTTTTTTCGTCTGGTAGCTCATGAGCGAGCGCAGCTCCCGGCGGTTCGGCAGCCGCCAATCGGCAAAACCGGCCCACGTGCGGCGATTCATCCCGGCGATGAAATCGAGGGCTTCCTGCCAGGGCATGGGGAATTCACCCAGGTTGGCATCCCCGGCCCAGGTGAACCCGGTGAGATGGTCGAGAACGGTCTCGTCTTTCAGGGAAAATCGTGGCTGCGGCCATGGCAGGCCAAGACGGAATTCCCCGTCCTGTCCGCTGGCCCGGCAGGGGATAGCGGCGCCTTTTTCATCGTAGCACTCGATTTGCCCGGTGTGCAATAATCCTGTTTTCATGGGATATTCCTGAGCAGCAGGGGGGATCGGGGCGACGCCTTGTTCAATTAGGGGGCTCGTCACTCTTCCATCCTGCCGGTGAACGGGACAAAGGCCACGGAGAGAATGCTCCGGCTGGTGATCTTTTTGCCGGATTTTTCCACCAGCAGCAGATCCTGGGGCAGATGGGGTTCCCCCACCGGGATGACCAGCCTGCCGAAAGGGGCGAGCTGCTCGATTAAGGCGGCGGGAATCCTGGGCGGCGCGGCGGTGACGATGATCCCGTCATAGGGGGCATGCTCCGGCAGCCCGGAAGAGCCGTCGGAGGCAATGACCTCCACTCTGTCGTATCCCAGCCGGCGCAAACGGCGGGCAGCCTGTCGCGCCAGTTCGGGAATGATCTCAAGGCTGTATACCTGTCTTACCAGCTGGGAGAGAACGGCGGCCTGATAGCCCGAGCCGGTGCCGATTTCCAGGATGGTGTCGTCCGGCTCCGGCTCCAGCAGGTCGGTCATCAGGGCGACGATGAAGGGTTGGGAGATGGTCTGGCCGTTGCCGATGGGCAGGGGGTTGTTGTCGTAGGCGTAGGGCTTGAGTTCGTCCGGAACGAACTCCTCGCGCCGCACCGTGGCCATGGCGTCGAAGATCTGCTGGCGCAGGGTGTAGCGGCCGGTGAGTCCGCCGGTAAAGCGGCATTCGTCTTCAATGGTGCGGAGCATGGCCCGGATCATCTTCGCGCTCATGATCACCTCCGATCCACACAGGATGGATTTGACTGCACAAGAACAGCTCCTGTATCCATGATTGCTCATTCGACCAGCCCAAGTCAAAGATTTTATTGGCCGGGCGTGGGGATTCGCGGCACGGGATGGGGTGGTCAGGAAGCCGTTGTGACAACGGAATGTCGTCACCCGGATGGTCAAGCAGGCAGAAGTTATTTCGTAACGGCTCTTAAAAGCTTGTGCCGCCCAAAAAATCAGATTAGTAGAAAATAGAGAGAGGGATTATTTTACTTCCACAAGGCGGGGACGGACAGTTATGGAATTCATCATGATACGGGCCGGCTTTCTTTTCGACTGGATCGAACTGCATGTGGAAAGCAAGCAGGGCTTGAAATTTTTCGCCACCGTGCTGGTGGGTTTCTTCATCTCGGCCATTATCCTCATCGAGTTGAACCGGCGGCATTTTGTGCCCGAGCCGTTTGCCTCGCATTTTTCCCATTCCCACCTCGCGGCCATTGAGCAGGCCTTCAACCTGCTGCTGGCCCTTGAGGTGGTGAGCCTTATCTTCAGCCTCTCCCATTCGGTGACCAAGTCGGTGGGCAAACAGTTTGAGATCCTCTCCCTGATCCTGCTGCGGGACACCTTCAAGGAATTCGCCCATTTCAGCGAGCCGTTGGTCTGGGCGGAGATCGCGCCGTCCCTGGCAAGCATTGTCGCCTCCGCTGTCGGCGCCCTGCTGATCTTTATTGTCCTGGGCTTTTTTTACAAGGCGCAACGCTCCCATCCCATTACTGCCGATGAGAGAATCCGCAGCCATTTCATTCTGGCCAAAAAGATGATCGCCCTGCTGCTGCTTTTTTCGTTCGCGGGCATCTGCGTGGTTGATCTCTGGGGGTATTTCGCCTTGGGGTTGCCGGAGAATGCCTTTTCCTCCTTTTATACCCTGCTTGTTTTCAGCGATGTGCTGGTGGTGCTCATTTCGCTTCGCTATAGCGCGCAGTACCAGGTGTCCTTCCGTAATTCCGGCTATGCGGTCGCCACGGTCCTTATCAGGCTGGCCCTGATTGCGCCGATTACCCTCGGCGCCGTAATCGGGGTGGGCACCACCCTTTTTACCCTGGGGATCAGCCTGGCTTACAATGCCTTTGCTCCCAAGCCGGAATCGCTCGAATGTACAACCTGAAAAAAACGCGCGCCGCAAATTTTACTGCGGGAAATTTTTGACTACTGTATATAACCAGGGAATATAATGTGATTTTTCCTGATTTTTCTGGCGAGGAAGGGGAGTGTCATGGGTATATGTCGTATAGTGCTGGCTGATGATCATGCCTTGATCCGGCACGGGGTCAAAAAAATGATCGAGGAGGATCCCGCTCTCAAGGTGGTCGGCGAAGCGGCCGACGGCCTGGAACTCATCGAGCTTTTAAAAATCACCCCGGCCGATCTGGTCATCCTCGATATCTCCATGCCCAATCTGCGCGGGATCGAGGCCATCCGGGAGGTGCGCAAGATCTGTCCGGCGATCAAGGTGTTGATGCTGACCATGCACAAGGGCGAGCAGTACCTTTGCTCCTCCTTTGCCTCCGGGGCGGACGGCTACCTGCTCAAGGACGATTCCGACACCGAGCTGCTGCCGGCCATCGCCAGGGTGCGCCAGGGCGAGTTCTACATCTCCCCCAATCTGGCCGGGGAATTTCCCGAGGATGTCATCGCCTCCTGCCGCAGCCGGAGCGATGGCTCCGGCGAGGTTCTCACCCCGAGGGAAAAGCAGATCCTCCAGCTGGTGGCCGAGGGGGTTACCAGCCGGGATATCGCCGACAAGCTCGACATCAGCAAGCGGACCGTTGAGCACCATCGGGCCAACATGATGAAAAAGCTCAATATCAAACGCGTGGCCGATCTCATCAAGTATGCCATCGGCAGGGGGCTTTCCGACACCCCGCCTGAATGAGTCCGTTCAGCACACCTTTTTTTGTTTACATAATCTCGCGGAACCTTTGCCGTAATGATGCACTGCCGCATCCGCCACAGGAGAATGAGCATGAAAAAAATCGTTGGTCTTCTTTGTTTGTTGCTGACTGTTTTTTCTTGGGTGGACCGGGGGATGGCCCTGGATGCCCTTGAGGTGCAGGCCCTCCGCCAGCAAGCGAAGCTGAGCTTCCAGTCCCTGGAGGAAGGCAAGGTGCTGGTCTCGGTTCAGGACAAGGGCGGGGAGGCCATCCTGGGCTTGAAGAAAGAGGATTTTTCCATCAAGCAAGGGGTAAAGACCGCCAAGATCATTTCGGTGGAGGATGTCCAGGAGCAACGGAACATCGGCCTCAATATCGTGCTGGTGGTGGACAACTCCTATTCCATGGAGCAGCGCAAGGCGGTGGAGCCGCTGCTGGCGGCGATGGACAGCTTCCTTGCCCTGGTCCGTCCCATCGACAATGTCCATGTCGTCACCTTTGTCGATCCGGGCACGAAACAGCCCAGACTCTCCACCCGGACCTTTCAGGCCAGCGAGACGCAGGCCTTGAACCAATTTCTTCGGAGCAGTTTCTTCCCCGCCACCACAGACGGCACCTACCTCTATGACAGCATGCACAAGGGATTGGAGATCATCCGCCAGATGCCCGCGGACAGCCAGAAGTTCATGCTCGTTTTTTCCGACGGGGAAGACATCAACAGCGCGCTCAAGAGTGAGGAAGTGGCGTTGGCGGCCAAGGGCGTAAGCAACTTCGCCGCCTATGCCGTGGACTACATGGACAAACCCGGTCTGGATCCCTTCCTGACCTCCTTTGCCCAGGGCCATAACGGCATGATCCGCAAGGCCACCTCGGCCAAGGATTTTCTGCCCATTCTCAAGAAATTCTCCACCACCATCTTCCACCGTTACGTGGTCACCTACCGCTTTCTTGAGCCCCCCACCGGGACGCTCGCGGGCGCGCCTGGTGCGGTGAACATCGAGGAGGTCACCGTGGTGGACAGCTCGCCCATGCTGAACCACGTTTATTTCGATACCGGAAAAAGCCGCATCCCCGAGAGGTACGTCGCCCTGGCTCCGGCAGAGACCGCCGCCTTTGCCGAAGAGAAACTCAAGGACACGATGGAGAAGCATCATCAGGTCTTGAACGTGATCGGCAAACGGCTGCTGGCCAACCCCGAGGCCAAGATAACCCTGGTGGGCTGCAACTCCAACAGCGGAGTGGAAAAGGGCAAGATTTCCCTGGCAAAGAGCCGGGCCGAAGCGGTGTTCGCCTATCTTGAGTCCGTCTGGGGCATTGATATCTCCCGGATGGAAATCAAGGCCCGGAACCTTCCCGCCGTGCCCAGCTCCAGCCGGGTGCCGGAAGGTGTCGTCGAAAACCAGCGGGTTGAAATTCTTTCCACCCATCCCGCCATCCTCGACACCATCAAGAGCACCTATGTGCAGGAACAAGCCGACACCAAGGAGCTGCGGATCACTCCTTCCCTGCAGGCCGAGGCCGGGATCGAGCATTGGCGGATCAGGCTGCTGGGCGCGGACAAGGTGCTGGCGACCCAGGAGGGTGCGGGAACTCCGCCGGCAGAGGTCTCCTTTGCCCTGGCGCCGCTGGGCCTGCGCAATCTGGTCCAGCTGGGGCAGGTCAGCGCCGATCTTGAAGTGAAGGACAAGGAGGGCAACGTGTTCAGCACCGTCACCGGTCCGATCGGGATCAATTTTATCCGGCGGGAGGAGCGCATCGCCCAGAAAATCGAGAACAAGGTGGTGGAGAAATATGGCTTGATCCTTTTTGATTTCGACCGGGCGGAGCTGAAGGATCGCAATCAGGTCATCGTCAACCGGGTGCTCGCCAGGGTGGCGGAACTTAAGGGGGTGACCATGGAGATCGCCGGACACACCGATATCATCGGCACGGAAAAATACAACATCGAGTTGTCCGGCCGGAGGGCAAGGGCGGTGTACGACACCACCCTCCAGACCGGGATTGTCGCTGCCGAACAGATAAGCCATGCGGGCAACGGGCCCAACAACCCGCCCTATGACAACAGCCTGCCCGAGGGGAGATCGCTCAACCGGACAGTGATCATCAATCTTCAGTATACGGAGTAGTTTTTTTGGGGTTGCCCGTCGGCGCCGATGCCGGTGTTGATCGTTCGATTTTCCGCATAAGGAGGCAAGGTTTGTGCGTTTCCCAGGATTAAGCAAGAAGCAGGGGTTCTACGCTCTGCTGGAAAAACAGGCGCAGGCCGCGGTGGATGCGGCCAAGGAATTTCAGGCGTTGGTCAACGACTTCGACAATCTTGCCCGGCATGCGGCAAGAATCAAGGAGATAGAAAGCGAGGCGGACCACATCACCCATGAGCTTGCCAACCGGATCGACGCCACCTTTGTCACCCCGCTGGACAAGGAAGACCTGCATGCCCTGTCCAGCGAGCTGGACGATGTGACCGACTGCATCGAGGCCTGCACCGGCAGGATGGCGCTCTATGAGCTCAAGCAATGCCGCCCGGATCTGGGCGCGTTGGTGCTGTTGCTGCTGCAGATCACCGAAGCCACGCGGGAGGCGGTCAAGGCCCTGCGCGACAAGCCCAACCGGGATGAGATCCAGGGTCTATTTATCCACATCCACCAGATCGAAAACGAGCATGATGCCCGGTTCCGCAAAGCCCTGGCCGACCTGCTCAACGCCCCGGATGCCGACCCGATCAACGTGATCAAGTGGAAGTCTGTCTACAACCGGATCGAGGCGGCGGTGGACAAATGCGAGGATGTCGCCCATGTCATCGAGAGCGTGGTTGTGAAGTATGCTTAGTCTCTCCCTGGTGCTTGTGCTGGTTGTGCTCTGCGCCCTGGCCTTCGACTATATCAACGGCTTTCACGACACGGCCAACGCCATCGCCACGGTGGTTTCCACCCGGGTTCTCTCGCCGCGAAAGGCGATTGTCATGGCGGCTTGCCTGAACTTCGTCGGCGCGCTCTTCTCCACCCAGGTGGCGATCACGGTGGCCAGCGGACTGGTCGATACGGCGCGTTTCCAGACCAATGACGTGCATCAGCCCGCGGAGTTCGCCGGAAAGCTGAAAAATCCCGTTGAGCCGGTCTCCCGGTATCTGGCCGGGCAGCTTTCTCCGGCAACCCGGGAGTTGCTGGCGCAGTATGCGGGGGATGGGGTTCCTTCCCAGGGGTTGCAGAGCGCCATGGTGGATGACCTGAACCGCGTCATCACCCGCACCGACCTCTATTCCGCCGAACGGTTCGCCGGCATCGCCTTGCCTGCAAAGACCTTGGCCAAGGCCGAGGATGCGGCCAAGCTGAAACCGGAGGATCGGGCCAACACGAACCGCGCCCTGCTGGAAAAGGGTTATCCCCAGGAGCTTGGTTCAAACCAGCAGGTGTTTCAGGTGGTTATCCTGGCCGCCATCCTGGGGGCCATCGTCTGGAACCTGATCACCTGGAAATTCGGCATTCCCAGCAGCTCCTCCCATGCCCTGATCGGCGGCTTGTGCGGCGCGGCCATTATCCACGGCGGTCTGCCCTTTGTCCTCTGGGGCGGGATTGTGAAGAAGGTGCTCATCCCGCTCGTGGGTTCTCCGGCCATGGGCTTCATTATCGGCTTTCTGCTGATGGGCGGGATCTTCAAGACCCTTGCCCACGTGCATCCCGGCCGGGTGAGCTCGACCTTTCGCCATCTGCAGATTGTTTCCGCCGCGGCCATGGCCTTTACCCACGGCCTCAACGATGCCCAGAAGAGCATGGGCATCATCACCATGGCCCTGGTGAGCGCCCGGATGATCCCCGAGCCGGTGGTTCCCCTGTGGGTGGTGTTGTCCTGCGCCACGGTCATGGCGCTGGGTACCTCGGTGGGCGGCTGGCGGATCATCAAGACCATGGGGCATAAGATCATCCGGCTGGAGCCGGTCCACGGTTTTGCCGCCGAGACCTCGTCCGCCGTCGTCCTCTTTGTCACCAGCCATTTCGGGATGCCGGTGAGCACCACCCATGTCATCTCCGGGAGCATCTTCGGGGTAGGCGCCAGCAAGCGGCTCTCCGCGGTGCGCTGGGGTGTGGCCCAGAGCATGGTCATGGCCTGGGTCTTGACCCTTCCCGCCGCCGGCCTGGTGGCCGCGCTTTCCTACGAACTGCTCATCCTCATGGGCCTTGGCAGATAAAAAGGCTCACTCCCTGCTCTTGCGGGATCAGGGAGTGATCGCGGGCCCCGCTCTTTTCTTGCCGAAGAACCCTCAACCGCAGTCTCTTTCCTGTTGCAGCCGGGCCACGGCCTGTTCCCGCATCTTGTATTTCTGGAGCTTGCCGGTGACGGTCATGGGAAACTCCTCTACAAACCAGATGTAGCGGGGAATCTTGTAATGGGCGATCCGGCCCTCACAGAAGGCGCGGATCTCCTCTTCGCTGAGCGCAACGCCGCTGCGGGGCTTGAGCCAGGCCATGATCTCCTCGCCGTAGAAATCGTCCGGCACCCCGAAGACCGCCACCCCGGCCACCTTGGGATGGGTGAAGAGATAATCCTCGATCTCCCGGGGATAGATGTTCTCCCCGCCCCGGATGATCATCTCCTTGAGCCTGCCGGTGATCCGCACATAGCCCTCTTGGTCCATCTTCCCCAGGTCGCCGGAGTGGAGCCACCCCTCCCGGTCGATGGCCTTGTCGGTCGCTTCCGGGTCGTGATAATACCCCTGCATGATATGGTAGCCCCGAAAGCAGATTTCGCCGACCTCGCCCAAGGGCAGGGTTTTGCCGGAGAAGGGATCCACCACCTTCACCTCCTGGTGGGGGAGGTTTCTGCCCACGGTGTTGATCCGCCGCTCCAGGGTGTCTTCCCTGGTGGTGAGATGGGTCAGGGGCGAGGCTTCGGTTTCCCCGTAGCCGATGAGGATCTCGTTGCAGTGCAGGTCGGTCATCACCCGCTGCATCAGGGCGGGGGGGCAGGGGGCGCCGGCCATGATCCCGGTGCGCAGGCTGGTGAGGTCCAGTTCGGGAAAGCTCGGATGCTCCAGCTCGGCAATGAACATGGTGGGCACCCCGTGGATACCGGTGCAGCGCTCTTGGGCTATGGCCGCAAGCACCTGGCCAGGATCGAAATGCTCGCAGGCGATGACGATGCACCCCCCCACCGAGAGGCAGAGCAGGTTGGCCAGCACCATGCCGAAGCAGTGGTAAAAGGGCACGGGCACGCAGAGCCGGTCCTGCTCGGTAAAATGCATGGCCAGGGCGGAGAAATAGGCGTTGTTTAGGATGTTGCGGTGGCTCAGGACCACGGCCTTGGGAAAGCCGGTGGTGCCGGAGGTGTACTGGATGTTGATGGGTTCGTGGGAGTCGAGTGTGGCGGTGCATGCGGCCAGGGCGGTGTCGCTCACCAAGGCTGCGCCGGACAGCACTTCACCCCAGAGGCTGAAGCCGGGGGCGGGCCGCTCGGTGTGCAGGGGATTTGCCGGATTGTAGAGCACCACCCGCCGGAGGAAGGGGAAATCCTTGGTGGCCAGGGTATCGGGGGTGCAGTGGGCAAGCTCGGGGATGAGCTCGGTGAGCATGGCCACGTAATCGCTGGTCTTGAAGGAGGGGATCAGGAAGAGCCCCTGTACCTCCGAGCGTTGTAGGGCAAAGGCCAGCTCCCTGCTACGGTAGGCGGGGTTGATGTTCACCAGGATGGCGCCGATCCGGGCGGTGGCAAGCTGGATCAGGAGCCACTCGATGTTGTTGGTGGACCAGATGCCGATCCGCTCCCCCTTGGTAAAGCCGAGGCCCAGCAAGCCCTTGGCCAGCCCGGCCACGGCGGTGTCAAGCTCCCCATGGGTGAGCCGCCGCCCTTGGGGCAGGGAAATCACCGCCTCTCGTCCGGGAAAGCGGGCCGCGATTCCGGCCAGGTGGGCCGGGATGGTCTGTTCCAGCAAGGGCGGGGTGCCATGGGTGCGGCAGTAGCTGAGATGGTCGCTCATGATCTTGGTTGTTCCTGCTCTTGCTCCACTTGCTGCCAGTAGCGGTCCACCCCGGCCTGGATCTCCGCGATCATTTCCCGGTTTTCCCTCGGGGCGAAGAGATGGCGGAAGCGGCCCTGCGCCTTGAGATATTCCTCTACCTTCAGCCTGGGATGCGGGATCTTGGTGTGGACTACCCTGCCGTCCACATACTCCTTGAGGGGCCAGATGCCGGTTTGCACCGCGAGCTTGCCGATCTCCACGGTGGCGCTCGGCTCATAGTCCCAGCCGGTGGGGCAGGGGGCCAGGGCCAGGATCAAGCGGGGGCCGGTCAAGGATCTGGCCCGCTCGATCTTTCGGGCCAGATCCAGGGGCTCGGCCGCAACCACGGTGGCCACGTAGCTCGGCTGGTGCGCGGCCCAGATCCCAAAGAGATCCTTTTTGTAGCCGGGGTACCCCTTGGGCCCCTTGCTGGTGGCGGTGTGGGCCGCGTGCGGCGTGGCCGGGGAAAATTGCTGGCCGGTGTTGCCGTACCCCTCGTTGTCGTAGCAGAGATAGAGGAAATCAAGATTGCGGTCCATGGCCCCGGAGGTGGCGGAAAGCCCCATGCCGTAGGCGGAGCCGTCGCCGGTGAGCACCACCACCTCAAGGTCTTCCGCCTCGCTGATGCGTCCCTTTTTTTTCAGGATATCGAGTCCGTCCCGCACCCCCTGTGCCCCGGCCGGGGCGCAGGCCATGGCGGTGTAGAGCCAGGAGCCGCGAAAGGGGGTATAGGGGTAGACGGAGAGCAGGGTCAGGCAACTGGCACCATTGACGATGACGCATTTTTCACCCATGAGGTCGTAAACCTGATGCAGGGTGGCAAGACCACCGCAGCCCGCGCACATGGGGGTGCCGGTGCCGAGGATATGACGGGAGGGCAGATCCCTGAGGTGGTGGTAGTGTGTTTCGCTCATGCGCCGCCTCCCTGCTTGGTGTCGGCGGCCCGGGCCACGCTCTGCATTGTGCGGACGCCGCGCAGCTCTTCCTCGGTGTAGAGCAACCGGGGCGAAGGGTTGACGCCTTCGCTCACTGCCCGTTGCACCGCCTTGTGGATCTCGAAAAATTCCTCGCTGCTGATATCCCTGCCGCCCAACCCTCCGACAAAGGAGGCGAGCACGGGCGGCGCCTCCGCCATCCCGTACAAGGCGGAGGCCAGCTCCCCATGCAGGATGCCGCCCTTGCCCGGGGAAAGATTCTGGTCGATCACGGCAACCCCTTTTTTGCCTGCCAACGCCCCACGCAGGGCTGCGGCCGGGAAGGGCCGCACCAGCCGGGGCCGCACCAGCCCCACCTTTTTGCCCGCCTCGCGGAGCCGGTCCACCGCCTCCTTGGCTTTGGTGGCAAAGGAGCCGATCATCACAAAGACGATCTCGGCATCCTCGCTTTTGTAACACTCGAGAGCGGTGTAGCTCCTGCCGAACAGTCCGGCAAACTCTTGGCCCAGCTCTTCGTAGACCCTGATCCCTTGCAGGGAGGCGAGGTGCGCCTCGTAACGGAAATAGGAATAAGCCGCCCCCTCCAGCACCGCCACCCCTTCGCTCAAGGGCTCGCCACCCCGGAAACGGATCGAGCCCGGGTTGAAGGGGGGGAGGAAACGGTCCACCTCCGCCTGGGTGGGAATCAGCACCGGCTCCCGGGTAAAGGAGAGGTAGAAGCCATCCAGGTTGACCAGTACCGGCAAGCGCACCGTGGGGTGCTCGGCCAGCCGGTAGGCGATGAGCAGGTTGTCCAGCACCTCCTGGCAGGTGGCGCAGTGGAGCTGGAGAAAGCCGCAATCCCGCATGGCCAGGACATCGTTGTGGTCCGGCTCCAGGGTGATGGGCGAGGAGAGACCCCGGGAGACATTGACCATTACCAGGGGCACCCGCCAACCTGCCACGGTGTAGAGCATCTCCGTGGCATAGAGCAGGCCCTGGCTTGAGGTGGCGGTGAAGACCCGCACCCCGGTAACCGCTGCGGCGCCCGCGGCGGTGAGCATGGAGTGCTCGGACTCCATGGTGACCATCCGGCATTCCAGTTCCCGGCCTTCGATCCAGTTGGAGAGGGTTTCGATGATCTCGGTCTGGGGGGTGATGGGAAAGGCGGGCAGATAGTCGATTCTGGCCAGCCGCGCCCCCCAGGCGGCAGCGCCGTTGCCGGTGAGCAATTTCCGGGTCATGGTGTTTCCCCCTGGGCCGCGGCTTCCTCTTCGGGCACGGCACTGATGGCATGGGCAGGGCACTGGGCCAGACAGACCAGGCATCCCTTGCAGTGACCATAATCGATGCGCGGCCTGCGCTCGTCATCCACCTGGATGGCGCCCTCCGGGCAGAAGGTGGAGCAGAGCCACCAGCAACGGTTGCAGCGGGATCCATCGATTATCGGCCGCTCCGTCCGCCAGAGGCCGGTCTGCGACAGCTCGCTGGTGGCTGCGGCATGGATGGCCGGGGCGCTCAACAGCGGCTCTTCGCAGGCAAGGGTCAGCCAGCCGGGCGGCGTGTACTCCCCGGCGGAAACCGGGCCTCCTTCGTGTACCGCGCCGCGATGCGCGGCCAGGGAAGCATAGGCCATGCGGGCCACGCCGAGATTGGTTGCCACCAGCTCCGGGCCCAGGGGGGCAAGCTCTTCTTGCACCGCCTCGGCGAGAAGGTCGATGTTCAGCTCGGGAATCAGGGCCGCGGCCCCACCGGCGCAGGCCGCGCCGCGGAAGCGCAGTTCGTTTTCGGGCAAACCAGGCAGGGTGAAGACCGGCCCTTGCAGGTTGAGGCGTTCCCGCCAGAGGGACGGTTTTTCGTGGCTGTGGATGAGAAAGGCTGTTTGCGGCTGAGCGCCGGAAAGCACGCCTGCGCCGGGCATGGCCAGGAGATGGTCGTCGGCGACGATGATCAGGTCGGGGCGGCTGATGACGCCGCGTTCGAGGATGGGCGTCCGGCCGGCGCGGACATAGGCAAAGATCGGCGCGCCCCGCCGTTCCGCGCCGTAGCGCGGGGCATCCTGCACCTCAAAGCCGGCCAGGAAAAAGGCACTGCCGAGGATGCGGCCGGCGGTTTTCATGCCCTGGCCGCCGCGGCCGTGCAAGCGGATGCGGTACATGGCTCCTCCTTTCCTTTAGAAAATCCCCCACCGCTTATAGGTCATGGCCCGTTCCACCCGGCGGGTGGCCAGATTGATCGCGGCCTGCCGGGGCATGATCGCATCCTGCCTGGCCTCCACCAGCACCTGCTGGGTGTTGTCGCGGATTTTTTCGGCAATGGCGCGGAAGGCCTCGGTCTGGGTGGAACCGTGGTACTCCATGGCCGCGCAGATCACCCCGCCGGCATTGGCGATGAAATCCGGCAGACAAAGGACGTCCCGGTCATGGAGATAGTGCTCCGCGCCGAGGGTCAGGGGGATATTGGCGCCCTGGGCCACCAGCCTGGTTTTCAGCCGGTGGATATTGTTTTCATGCAGCACATCGGGACGGGCTGCCGGCACCCAGATCTCGCATTCCAGATCGATGATCGCGTCCCGGTCCGCCTTGCAGCCCCCGGGATAATCCAGGACCGAGCCGCCCTGGTTCTTGATGCGGATCAGCTCCTCAATCTTGATCCCGGCCGGGTCATGGAGGGTGCCCCTTGAATCGGAGGCCCCCACCAGGCTCACCCCCCGCTCGGCGAGAAAGCGGGCGGTATGCTTGCCCACCGCGCCGAACCCCTGCACCACCAAGCGGGCGCCGGTGAGGGAGAAATCGCAAAAGGGAATGGCCGTCTCCACGGCCTGGCACAGTCCCCAGCCGGTGGCGCCGAGCCGGGCCGGGGGGATGCCGCCCACCTCGCAGGGCAGGCCGACCGAACGGCCGATCTCATCCTTGATCCAGGCCATGCACTCTTCGTTGGTGCCCATGTCCGGCCCGAAGATGTAGTCCTCCTCCCGGCGCAAGGCAAAGGCAAAGGCGCGGATCAACCGTTCCTTGTCGGCCCGGGCCATCTTCGGATCGCCCTGAAGCACGGATTTGCCGCCGCCGTGCGGCAGGCCCGCGGCCGCGTTCTTCATCGTCATGGCCCTTGCCAGACGGGCGCATTCACCGGTGCTCACGTCCTCGGCCATGCGCAAGCCGCCGATGGCTGGGCCGCAGGCCACGTTGTCCACCACCAGCACGCCCTTCAGGCCGAGTTGCGGCTGGGAGACATGGATCACCTTGGCCGGGCCCAGTCCATCCCCGAGAGCAAAAATATCTTCCATGCCCCATCCTCCTTCCTCATGCCGAGTCCGGCGTTTTCCGGCAGCGATCCCGGCGCGGACGCAAGGACGTTTTTCTTTCAGTACAGCACAAGGGGGGAAGCGTTGTCAAATCCAATCAGCGGTCGGTGGGGCCTGGTTTTTTCCCGGGGCGACAGGGCCGGAATCGCGCCGGATCTTTCCGCGGTGTTTTTGGCTTTGTGTCCGGGGGATATATTTGCTAGTGTGATTTCTTCAACGTCTCCGGAAACCCGGGCTTCCCCCGCGCTTTGCCGCGTTATGCGAGAAATGAACATGAATCAATGGAACCAGCTTACGGATGTTTTTGGATGCAGATGGAGTGAAGATGCAATCCCGGAGTGCGCCGCCGACAATATCTGTATCGCATGGCCCTCGATTATCAACTGCATTGAAAAGGTTTTTGACAAGCCGGCCCGGCTCAAAGCCTTGGATTTCGGCTGCGGAGGCGGGCTGTTTTGCCGAAAACTGCACGAAATGGGCTTTGCGGTAACGGGTTACGACGAGTCGGAAGACCTTGTTAAAGCTGCCCGCGTCAATATCCCCGAGGGGGTGACGGTAACCGACTCAGCCGCTCTCGCGGCACGGCGAGGGCAGTATGACGTGATAACTTCCATAATGGTGCTGCAATTTGTCCATGATATCGAAGCAACGGCGGAAAAGATCATCTCCCTCCTAAAGCCCGACGGGTTACTCGTCCATGCTGTTTTTAACCCCGAATTCATCGAGGAAAACTCGGGCAATCCTGTTTTTACGGGGTTTGAGGATGGCCGGACCGGGTATATGGAGCTGAAAAAAGGGGTGAGGATCCCTGTGTGCAACCGGACTGACTCGGAATACCGGGATATTTTCGAGAGGTTTGGCTGCAAGGAAATATATCGCGACCTCCCTCATTTCACTACGGAGTTTCTAGGCAAATACACGATGCCGTTTTCAACCGAAAAACCGGAATATCTCATCCAGGCCTTCAGGAAAGAAGGAAGATAAGGCGCAAGTTTCGCGTACTTGCTTTTTTATCCGAGAGCGGCAATGCTAAGTTGTACGCAATGCAATGCGAGAGAGTTTTTTTTAGCTTTTTCATTATTAAGCGTCCATCAGGGAGAGAAAAAATGCCTCAGCCGGAAAATACGTTCCCGCCCAAGGAAATAGCCCTGCTTGAGATGCTTTCCCTGGTGTACGAGGAAATGGATATCGATGCCATCGAGGAGCGCTTTGTCAATCTTACCGCCGATATCTTCGGTTTTGACCGGGTGGGCCTTTTTTTCGTGAAACATCGCAAGGGAATGTTGCAGGGAAAACTGTGCCGGGGGTTTGATGCAGGGACCATCAGCTCTCTCCAGATTCCGGTGACGGCCGACAACCTGTTGACCAGACCGCTGGTGACAGGGTTTCCTGTTTTTAAACAGGAGGAGGCGGCAGCCGATCCCTATATTCTCAAGATGGGCCTGACGAATTTCGCCCTTGTTCCCATCGTGAACAAGAAGCGCCTTTCCTGTTGGCAGATCCTCAAATGCTATAAAAACGAGTGCCCGGCGTTCGGCAAGCGATGGCTGCGCTGCTGGCTGGTGCCGGGAACCAAGTGCGGCGATATTCCCCTGGATGATTACGGGAAAAAAGAGCAAATGTGCCGGGAGTGCGAGGTCTATGCCCAACAGGA
>JAJZPC010000014.1 GCA_021811385.1 Deltaproteobacteria bacterium
GGAGCACCATGCGGTTGAGCCAGGAATGGACCACCCCGTCGCCAGGGCGCAGGCTGATCCCGCCCCGTTCGCTGATGAAACCGGGCAGGGTCTGGTGGGTCTTCACGTCCACCGGCTTGGGATAGGCGGCGGTGTGGCAGAAGGACTGCATCACCAGGGGCGCGGAGAATTTCAGGCAGGCCAGCTCCTTGATCTCGTCGCGGGTCATGGGGCCGGTGGTGTCCTGGGAGCCCACCGAGGTCATCTTGGGCTCGCAGTACATGCCGGGCCGCACCCCAGGCAACCCGCAACCCTTGCCCACCATCTTCTGGGCCAGGGTGTAGCCCTTGCCACTGTCCTTGGGAACCTCCGGCTCCCGGAACAGGGTGGAGGGCGGCAGCCCCAACGCCTCGCGGGCCTTGGCAGTCAAGCCCCGGCCGATGATGAGATTGACCCTCCCCCCGGCCTGAACCTCGTCGGGCAGGGTGGCGGGGGAGAGGCTGAAATTGACAATAATCTGCCCATCCCGGCTGATGGTGCCGGTGCGGGTGTTGATGGTGATGATGTCGCCGGTCTCAAGGGAGGTCACATCGCACTGGATGGGCAGCATGCCCGAATCCTCGGCGGTGTTGAAATAGATCGGCGCGATGGTGGAGCCCATGACCACCCCGCCGGTGCGCTTGGCCGGAACATACGGAATGTCGCGCCCCATGTGCCAGAGCATGGAGTTGACCCCGGACTTGCGGGAGGAGCCGGTGCCCACCACGTCGCCCACATAGGCGATGGGGTGCCCTTTTTTCTTCAGCTCTTCGATAACCGCCAGCGAGCCGGGCAACCGATTGCTCAGCATGGACTGGGCGTGCAAGGGGATATCCGGACGGCTCCACGCCTCGGAGGCCGGGGAAAGATCGTCGGTGTTGGTCTCGCCCGGCACCTTGAACACGGTGACGGTGAGTTCCTCGGGCATGGGGGCGCGGGAGGTGAACCAGGTCGCCTCTGCCCAGTTGGCCACCACCTGCCGGGCATGGGGATTGCTCTTTACCTTGGCAGCCACATCCTTGAAGGAGTCGTAGACCAGGAGGGTGTTGGAAAGGGCGGCCACCGCATCCGGGGCCAGGGCTGCATCATCCAGCAGATCGATGAGCGGCTGCACATTGTAGCCGCCCAGCATGGTGCCCAAGAGCTGCACCGCAGCCTTCCTGTCGATGAGCGGCGAAACGATCCTGCCTTGCGCTATTCCGGCCAAAAATTCGGCCTTGACCTTGGAGGCCTCGTCCACCCCCGGAGGCACCTGGTTGCTGATCAGGTCGAGCAGGGTTGCTTCCGTTCCAACGGCCGGTTTTTGCAGCAGCGCGACCAGGGCCGTGGTCTGGCCGGCGGAAAGGGGAAGGGGGGGCAGGCCAAGAGCGGCCCGCTCGGCAACATGTTTTTGATACGCCTCAAGCATGGGTACGACCTCCTTGCATAATAAGAAACCGGGATGGTTCGGTGATGCCCGGTCAGCTTTTCACATGAAACTCCCCCTCCCTCGACGGGAGGGGGCTGGGGGGGTGGGTGAAGTTGGCAACGACCTCCCAACCGGCACCTTCCCCCTCTCCCTATCCCTCTCCCGCCAAGGGAGAGGGGACTTTCTTGTATTCTGCGCTTTTATTACCAGACCATGCCGGACATGGCCCGGTGATTTTTCTCAAACCAGATTCCTACCCTTGCCGGACACGACCTGTCAAGCAGAACCTGAAGGCAGAATAGTATGGGAAAATGTCCCATTGGCACGCAGCCGAGCTTCCTTAATAACAAAAAGAAAGGCGGCAGGAGTTTCCCCCTGCCGCCCAATGCATTCATTGCCTTTCCGTAATTATCAACCAGCCGCCATCAACCGCTCGATATCCTCGCTGCCGATGGTTTCCTTTTCCAGCAAATCCTTGGCCATGGCCTCCAGGATCGTCCGGTTCTCGTTGAGCAGCCGGGTTGCCGTATCCCTGGCCTCGGTCACCAATCCGGTCACGGCCTGGTCGATGCGCACCGCTGTTTCCCCGCTGTAGGGTTGTCTGCTCCGCCCCATTTCATCGGGTCCGGCCACGTTCAACAGGCCGATCTCCTTGCTCATCCCCCATTCGCAGACCATCTTCCGGGCGATGTTCGAGGCGCGTTCGATGTCGTTGCCCGCTCCGGTGGTGACATCGCCGAAGACGATCTCCTCGGCCACCCTCCCGCCCAAGAGGATGCAGAGGTTGTTCATCAGCCAGGAGCGGGACTGGGAATGCTTTTCGTCGGTGGGCAGCTGCATGGTCAGCCCCAGAGCGCGGCCCCGGGGGATGATGGTCACCTTGTGCACCGGATCGGTGCCGGGCAGCAGCCGGGCGACCAGGGCATGGCCCGCCTCGTGGTAAGCCGTGAGTTCCTTGTCCTTGCCGGTGAGGATCATGCTGGTGCGCTCCGCCCCCATCATCACCTTGTCCTTGGCTTTTTCCATGAGGGCCATGGAGATCCTGCCCACCTCGAAACGGGCCGCCATCAAGGCTGCCTCGTTGACCATATTGGCCAGCTCGGCCCCGGAAAATCCAGGGGTGCCCTTGGCGATGATCGCCATATCCACATCGTCCTCCAGCTGGACCTTGGCGGCGTGGACCTTGAGAATCTTTTCCCTGCCCCGCACATCGGGAAGAGGCACGACAATCTGCCGGTCGAACCGGCCCGGCCGCTTGAGGGCCGGGTCCAGGATGTCGGGCCGGTTGGTGGCCGCGACGATGATGACCCCGGCATTGGCCTCGAAGCCGTCCATCTCCACGAGCAACTGGTTCAGGGTCTGCTCGCGCTCGTCGTTGCCCCCGCCGGTGCCTGCCCCGCGCTGCCTTCCCACCGCATCGATCTCATCGATAAAGATGATGCAGGGCGCCTTTTTCTTGGCCTCCTTGAACAGATCCCGCACCCGGCTAGCGCCGACGCCCACATACATCTCGACAAAATCCGAGCCGCTGATCGAGAAAAACGGCACCTGGGCCTCCCCGGCAATGGCGCGGGCGAGCAGGGTTTTTCCCGTGCCCGGCTCGCCGGAGAGGAGCACGCCCTTGGGAATCTTGGCCCCCACCCGGGTAAAGATGCCTGGGTCGCGGAGAAAATCAACGATCTCGCCCAGCTCGTCGCGGGCCTCTTCAATGCCGGCCACATCGGCAAAGGTTATCTTGGATTCCTCGCCCTCGATGAGGCGGGCCCGGCTCTTGCCGAAGGTCATCAACCCCTTGCCGCCCCCGCCCTGCTGCTGGCGCATGAAATAGAGGCCAAGCCCGACCAGGACGATCATGGGCAGCCAGGAGCCGATGATACTGACCAGCCAATGGGGCTCTTTTTTCTTTTCCACCTGGAGGGTGACCCCCTCCTTCATAAAGGGCTTCACCTGCTCCAGATTGTCCGGCAGCACGGTCTTGAAGCGGTTGCCCACCAGATCCTGGGCCTCTGCCACATTCTCGGTGATGGTGACCCGGCTCACCTTGCCCGAGTTGACGCTTTCCAGAAAATCGTTGTAGCTGATCTGGTTGACCGGCTCGCCCGCGGGATTGAAGAGATTGATCAACAGCAAGCCCACCAGGGCGATGACCAGCCAGATGGACAGGTTCTTGTAAAATTGGTTCAAGGCATACCTCCGGGTTGGATTTTTACACTGTTGTACACGATGCGGGCGGAAAGACGCAAGCAATCAGGCGGACATTGTCCGGTCGCCGAGGGGCGCGATCTTTTTCGGCACCAACCCGCTGGACATGAAGGCCGTGCAGAGTTTCCGTTTTTCAAAGGGGCAGCCGGCAATGTTCCAGCAGGGGGTGTATTGCAGCAGCTTGTGGATAGCGGCCAGGCTGATCCCGTGCTCGTGGATCATGGAGCGCAGGCAGGAAACCCATTTCAGGTTGTCCAGGCTGTAATAGCGCCACTTGCCGTGCCGGACCGGGGACAACAGCCCGTCGCTCTCATACATCCGCAGGGTGCGCGGGGTTATGGCCAGCATCTCGGCGGCGGCGCTGATGGTGAACACGGCCTGGTTATCGGCCAGCAAAGGATGGACAAAGCTGGGGGCGGAGGTTTCAATGGTGGTCCGGGAAGGTGCGTTCATGGTGTACCCTCGTGATCAAGAGATGTTAAGGGGCATGGGCCCGTCGATTTTCAGGGAAAAAACCGCGATGATGGCGGGCACCGCCGCGAAAGGCCCCATGAGCAGCGACATGACAAAGGAGCTGACAAACCAGAAGGTTTCGGCTAGCTTGCCAGTGGCATCGGCAACAATCGGGGCTACGTCTTTTTTTTCGCTGTGGAGTGTGTTTTTCATGGCCGACCTCCTGTCTCGGATGTCCTGGGCGGCGCAGAATCATTTCGTACACCGCTTTGCTCTTATGTATACGCAAGGGGTATGCCAAGGATGAGGCGGAAGGGTTGCCGGGAACAGACGCGAAGATTTTTTTCACGGAAAAACAAAGAGCTGCATCCATGAAAAAAATTATTTATAGGGAAGCTTGAACAAGGATGCAAGAAATAATCAACCACAAGAGGGCTACAAATGATCCATTTCGCGAACCGGCATGGATCATATTGCGCCCAAGATACCCCCTGCCGTTTCATCACTGAACCATGACCGATACCAAACAATGCCGCCAATGCGGAACCTGCTGCCGGAAAGGCGGACCAGCGCTGAGCCGGGAAGATCTCGACCTTGTCCGCCAGGGATACATCCGCCACGATCAGCTGGTCACCATCCGGCAAGGGGAGATGGGGTACAACCCGGCCACCGGCAAGCTTGAGCCGGTACCGGTGGAACTGCTCAAGATCCGGGGGCAGGGGAACGGCTGGACCTGCCTCTTCCTGGCCGAGGCAAACAACGGCTGCACCATCTATGCGCACCGCCCCACAACCTGCAGGATTCTAGAGTGCCGGCAGCCGGAAGCGCTCCTGGCCACCATCTACCAGAACACCCTGCGCCGCGCCGACCTGGTCAACCCCAACGACCCGATCCTTGCCGAAATCGACCGCCACGAACGGGCATGCCCTGGCAAGGAATTTACCGATCTGCTTGCGGACACGGGACAGGACTCCCTCGTCCGGCTCAACGAAATGATCCGCGCCGATCTGGCCATCAGGAATGAGGTTGCCCACAAGGCAGGAATTTCGCTGGAGCTGGAGTTTTTTCTCTTTGGCAGGCCGCTGTTCAAACAGCTCACAGGGTCCGGGATAGAGTGTGTCGAGGAAAACGGGGAGATTCGTTTGGAGAGGCAGAACTCCCCTCGCCCACTCGTGGGAGAGGGGTCGGGGGAGAGGGTCCATGAGCGCTGAAAAAGTGCTCCTCAATGCCAAGACACTCCGCGCCAACCAGACTGAAGCGGAACAGCGGCTGTGGCATCACCTGCGGGCACACCGTTTCATGGCTTTGAAATTCAAGCGGCAAAAACCCATGGGGCGCTATATCGTGGACTTTGTCTGCGTGGAACGGCAGTTGATTATTGAGATCGATGGCGGTCAACACGCCGAACAGGCGGAATATGACCGGCATCGGGATGCGTGGTTGCGCAGCCAAGGCTATCTGGAACAGATACGGAGCGCAATCGCCCTCTCCCCCGGCCCCTCTCCCACAGGTGGGCGAGGGGAGTAAGACCCAGGCCCCAGGCAACCAAGCTCTACTTCACCTCACGCACCATGATCTCTTCGGACCAGTCGTTGTGCTCGAACTGCTCGTGATCCGGCTTGGCAGGTTTTTCCTCGCTCAACCTTTGCTTCACCCACTTGAGCACCTGCTCGAACTCCCCGGCCATCTCGGCCAGGGCGCGTCCCCGGTGGCTCACCCGGTTTTTTTCCTCCATGGAGGCTTCGGCAAAGGTCTTGCCCAAGGTGGGGCAGTAAAAAATCGGATCATAGCCAAAGCCATCCTCGCCCCTCGGCGCGGTGAGCAGCTCCCCTTCGCAGGTTCCTTCGTAGGTCAGGGCCGGGCCGGAAGGCACGGCGATGGAGATGACGCAGTGGAAGGCGGCCTTGCGGTTGGCAACCCCTTCCATATCCTTGAGCAGCTTGGCGGTGTTCTCCGCATCGCCGGCATTCTCCCCGGCATAGCGGGCCGAATACACCCCCGGCGCGCCATGCAACGCTTCCACCGCCAGGCCGGAATCATCGGCGATACACGGCAACCCCAGAACCTTGGCGGTGAAATGCGCTTTTTTGTAAGCGTTGTCGTCAAAGGTTTCGCCGTCCTCCACCACTGCGGGGATGGGGCCGAAATCGGCCAGGCTGCGGATCTCCACCGGAAAATCCTTGAGCAGCTCCCGGAACTCCTTGAGCTTTCCCTTATTTGTCGTGGCCAACACCAATATATTGAACATGATTTTTCTCCTTGTAGTCGCCGCCTGCGCTGCTGCCGCTGACACTGCCCAGGCAAGAATGATCATTTACCCGCATCCCCGCCGGAAGTCAATATGGTCCGCGGAAGACCAGGCGCGACAGGTCGCTTCGGGATCTGCTTTCTTCGCCCTTGTTTCCCGCGCCGGTCTCTGCATAAGATAATTACAGCACTTGACCTAGGTCAATGATGGGAGCGGTTTTTTGCAATACGGTTCATCCTGCAACCGTCCCATGCGTCTCTTTTAATTCAGCACAAGGGGGAACCGCTGATGTCGCAACGAACCAGTCCCGGGCCCAACCCGGCAGAGCTTCTTTCGGACGAAGATGTCTACGAGGCGATGAAAAAAATCCCCGGCTATCTCGACATCTCGGCCGGGGATTTCAAGGAACTCTATCTCCTCGCCTATGAGCATGCGGAAACCCGGTTGTACAACAGCTTGCGTGTCGCCGAGATCATGACCCGAGAGGTCATAACGGTCCTCCCCACCACTCCCCTGGCCGAGGCGGCGGCGCGCATGGCCAAACACCACATCACCGGCCTTCCCGTGGTGCATGAGGATGGCACCGTGGCCGGCGTCCTCTCGGAGCAGGATTTTTTCCGCAACATGGGCGACGGCCACCAAACCTCCTGCATGGCGCTTATCGCCGACAGCCTTGCCTCGGGAGGCTGTCCAGCGCTCTGCATGCGCGGGAGGACCACGGGCGAAATCATGACCACCCCCGTGATCACGGTTTTAGAAAACGCCCTGCTGCACGAGGCAGGCAAACTGATGCGGGAAAAAGGCATCAACCGGGTACCGGTGACGGACAACAGGAACCGGCTGCTCGGCATTCTCACCCGCAGTGATCTCATGCACGCCTTTCCGGAAAGGGGTACCCGATGAACTATTTTGACAAGATGCGCGGCACAACCACCAGCCCGCCCCGGGTCAGCCTGTCCGAGGTTTTCTGGTCCTGGACCGGCGCCTTTCTCGGCATTGCCGCGGTGGCGTTCATCAACTACAATCTCTTGCCCCAATCGGACCTGCTCATGCTGATCGGCTCCTTCGGCGCTTCGGCGGTCTTGATCTACGGCGCCATAAAAAGCCCCCTGGCCCAGCCGCGCAATCTCCTCGGCGGCCATGTGCTTTCGGCGCTGATCGGGGTGGCCAGCTACAAGATGCTGGCCCCGCACATGTGGCTGGCGGCGGCGGTGGCGGTGGCCACGGCCATCGCCGTGATGCACCTCACCAAAACCCTGCACCCGCCCGGCGGCGCCACCGCCCTCATCGCGGTGATCGGCAGCGAAAAGATCTACGCCCTGGGCTATCTCTACGCGATTTTTCCCGCCGGGGTCGGGGCGTGCATCATGCTGGTGATCGCGCTTCTGGTGAACAACATCCCGAAAACGAGGCGATATCCGGAATTCTGGTGGTGAGGCGAAAACGTAACTTTCCAACGCAGGGTGAAAACTGAGGATCCACGATCGGTGACGGTGGCGCAGCGCCGTTTCACTGCTGCCGCAGATGCGGTGCTGCGCAGCCGTTCCCTTAGAACCAAAGATTACAGACCGCCACCGAGGCGATGAGCCCGGCGGTTTCGCCGCAGAGCGCGGCAGGCAGGGCGTGGCGGGTGCGGTGCACCCCGACGGCCCCGAAGTAAACGGCCAGCACGTAGAGGGTGGTTTCGCTGGAGCCCTGGATCACCGAAACCATGGCGGAGAGCAGGCTGTCCGGCGCTTGATTGATGATCTCGCTCATGAAGGCAAAGGAGCCGCTGCCGGAAAGGGGCCGCAAGAGCCCCATGGCCAGGGCCTCGGCCGGCATGCCCACCGCCTCGGTCAGAGGCGAGAGCACGGAAACCAGGATATCCATGGCCCCGCTGGCCCGAAACATGCCGATGGCGACAAAGATCGCCACCATGAAGGGGATGATCCGAATGGCGGTGGAGAACCCCTCCTTGGCCCCGTCGGTGAGGGTTTCATAGATCCGCACCCCCCGCAGATAGCCGAAGATGAGCAAGCCGGAGATCAGGGCCGGGATCAGCCAGCTGGAGAGGCTGTTGAGGCTGGCCGCGGAAAAGGCCAGCGGCTCGGTGGCGCTCGCCAGCTGATACACCGCTCCTCCGGCAAAAACAGCAACCAGCAGCCGGACAAACCATTTCCCGGTGGTGCTCGGCGGATACAGCTCCGGTTCACCATTGAGCTCTGCCTCGATCGTTGCCGGCTCCTGGGTTGCCTGGACAACGACCGGCTCCATTCCGCTGTTTTTGCGGGCCAGCATCTTGGCCGCCACGATGGCGGTGATGGTGGAACAGGTGGTGGCGATCAGCGAAGGGATGAAGATGGCGGCCGGGCTCACCGAGCCTGCGGCGGCGCGGATGGTGATCACCCCCAGGGGCAGCAGGGTGACGCTGGAGGTGTTGATCGCCAAAAACAGGCACATGGCGTTGGTGGCCGTGCCCTTTTCCGGGGCAAGCTTTTCCAGCTCCTGCATGGCCTTGATCCCCATGGGCGTGGCCGCGTTGCCCAAGCCCAGGGCATTGGCCGCCATGTTCATGATCATGGCGCTCATGGCCGGATGATCGTGGGGCACGTCGGGAAACAGACGGACCATCAACGGCCGCACCTTGCGGGCCACGATGCGCATCAGCCCCCCGGCCTCGGCCACCTTCATGATCCCCAGCCAGAGGGCCATGGGGCCGATCAGGCCGATGGCCAGGACAACCGCGTCCTTGGCCGACTCGAACGAGGCCTTGGTCAGGGCGTCCATCCGGTTGGTGTAGGCGGCGGTCACCGTGGCCAGCACGACCAGGGACAGCCAGATGATATTGATAACCGAGGATTTCTGTTTCATGGTTCCCGCGCCCTGACCCCTCCGCACCCCATGGATGCGCCCAAAATGCTCCGTTCAGACGGACATGCCTCTTGCCGTAACCCTCAGGACACCCTAAAAAATTGGCATCCTGCATGATTTTGTTTATAATTGATTATGTTGCCGCCGCCAAGGACTTCTCCAGCATTGCGCAGCCCCCTGCCGCCCGTCGTTACCGCCGGGCTGTGTCAGACCCTGCTCCTGCTCTTCTTCCTTCTGCTCCTGACACCCCCGTCGGCGCGCGCTGCCGGCCCCGTTGCCGAATACGAGGTCAAGGCCGGCTTCCTGTTCAACTTCTTCAACTTCATCACCCTGCCCGGTGGCGCGCCCCCGTCGCATCCGCTGTTGCTGGTCGTCCTGGATACCGGCCCCGTTGGCGCGACCATCGCCGAAGCCCTGGGCAATGAAACCGTCCTTGGCCGTCCCCTCAAGGTGCTCAAGAGCCACAACCCAGATGACGCCCTCAAGGCGGACATGGTCTTCATTCCCGCCGCCTTTCCGGGAAAACACGCCTCGCTGCTCTCCGCTCTTTCGGGCCGGCCGGTCATCACCGTCGGGGAATCCCCGGACTTTCTCAGCGCCGGAGGCATCATCAATTTCGTGCGGCAGGACAACAAAATCCGCTTTGAGATCAATCCCCAGGCCGCCCAACGGTCCGGGCTCAAGATCAGCTCCCAGCTTCTGCGGCTGGCGATCATCAAAGCCGAATCCAGGAACATCGCGCCATGAAAGCAAAACGTCTCCACTCCATCCGCCAGAAGCTGCTGCTGATCATCATGCTGACCTGCGGGATCACCTTGCTTTTTGCCTGCCTCACCCTGTTTGCCTACGAATGGTACTCCTTCCGCCAGCACCGGGAGGAGAGGCTCGCGGTGCTCACCTCGGCCATCGCCGCCAACGCCACGGCGGCCATCGCCTTTGCCGACCAAGAGGCCGCCGCCCAAACCCTTGCCACCCTGGGGGCGGACCCCAACATTGCCTATGGAGCCATCATCACCCCGGCCGGGATCTTTGCCCAGTTCAGCAAGCACGCAAAACCCTTGCCCCATGATCTGAGCCCCGAGGCCCTGCCCCTCACAAAGGCGGCCTTTCAGCAAGGGCATGTCGATCTTGCCCGGGAGATCCGGTTGGACGACAGGCTCATCGGCTGGATCTTTGTCCATGCCGACCTTGCCGACGAACAGATCATGATCCGACGCTACCTGCTGGTCGTCGCCGCCGTGCTTCTGCTTTCGGCCTTGGTCGCCCTGCTGATCTCCTCCAGGCTGCAACGGCTGATCACCCATCCGATCCTTGCCCTTTCCGGGGTGATGAAATACGTCTCCCGCGATAAGGATTATACCCTCAGGGCCGAAACCGGAGGCGACGACGAGATTGCCACCCTGGCCCGAGGCTTCAACCAGATGCTCGACCAGATAGAGGCCCGGGACCAGGCCCTGCTCCAGGCCCAGGACAGCCTGGAAGAGAAGGTCCGCGCCCGTACCCTCGATCTCCTCGCGGCCAAGGAGGCGGCCGAAGCGGCCAACCGCGCCAAGTCCGATTTTCTTGCCAACATGAGCCACGAGATCCGCACCCCCATGAACGGGGTCATCGGCATGACCCAGATGATGCTCGAGACAAAGATCAATCCCGAACAACGGGAATATCTCGAGTTGATCGATCAGTCCGCCAACCGGCTCCTGGAGGTGATCAACGACATCCTCGATTTTTCCAAGATAGAGGCCCACAAGCTTGAGCTGCGGCATCTTCCCTTTCCGCTGGAGCAGAATGTGGAAAACACCGTCCAGGAGCTGGCGGTGAAGGCCCAGGAAAAGGGGCTGGAGCTGCTCTGCAATATTGCCCCGGAGACCCCGGCCATGGTGGTGGGCGACGCGGTGCGGTTGCATCAGATCCTCACCAACCTTCTCGGCAACAGCCTCAAGTTCACCGAGCAGGGGCATGTGGTGGTCGGGGTGCGGTTGGCAAAGGAATCGCCCGGCAGGGTGGAGCTGCTTTTTTCCGTAAGCGATACGGGGATCGGCATTCCCAAGCAGCAGCTGGGTTCGATCTTCAACCCCTTTGCCCAGGCGGACACCTCGCTTACCCGCAAGTACGGCGGCACCGGGTTGGGGCTCTCCATCACCTCCCGCCTGGTCAACCTCATGGGCGGCAAGCTCTGGGTGGAGAGCGAAGAGGGCAAGGGCTCCACCTTCTTCTTCACCGCCGCCTTCGATACGACCGAGGAGACCACCACGCAAGAAACCATTGCCCCGCCGGAAAATCTCGCGGGCAAATCCGTGGTCGTCGTGGATGACAACGGGATCAACCTGAAGATCCTCGAACAGATGCTTGGCGGTTTTGGCATGCGGGTGCGCTCCTTTTCCCGGAGTCAGGAGGCCCTGGACGCTCTCAATGGCCGGACCGGCCCCGTTGATCTGGCTCTCATCGATGTGCACATGCCCCACATGGACGGCTTTACCCTGGCCGGACAGATGCGGCGGCACGCCCAGCTCAAGAACATCCCGATCTGCATCCTCACCTCTGCCGGACACAAGGACGATGCCGCCCTGTGCCGCGAGCTCGGCATCGAAGGCTACCTGCTCAAGCCGTTCCGCCGCCAGGAACTCCTCCGGGAACTCGGCAAATGCCTGGGCCAGGAAAGGCCGAGACAGGAGAAGGCCGCGCCCGTCGCCGACCCAACCCCACGGACGACCAAAAACATCCACGTCCTGCTCGCCGAGGACAATCCGGTGAATCAGCGGCTCATGCAAAAGCTTCTGGAAAAGGAAGGGCATCAGGTCGTCATTGCCGACAATGGCCAGGAGGCCATGACCCTGTATGGCCAGGAACAGTTCGACCTGATCCTGATGGATATCCAGATGCCGGTCATGGACGGCTTCGAGGCCACCGCCGCCATTCGCGCCGCAGAGCAGGGGAGCGGCCGCCATGTGCCGATCATCGCCCTGACCGCCCACGCCATGAAAGGGTACAGCGAGCAGTGCCATGCCGCCGGCATGGACGCCTATATCTCCAAACCGATCAATATCGGCGAATTCAGGAAAACCCTTGCCGAACTTATCCATGACCAGGCCAACCACCATGCCTGAAAACAGCACGACCGAAACGAGGTTCCCCATGCGCCACCCACAACCCCGCCCCGGCCGCTTCCGGACACCCGCCATCCTGGCCGCCATCCTGCTTGCCAACCCAGCCCCGGGCCAGGCCACGCCCGCCAAGATCACCCAGCTCTCGCTGGAGCAGTTGCTGGAAACGGAGGTCACCTCGGTCTCCAAAAAATCGGAGCCGCTCGCCACCGCGGCCAGCGCCGTTTTCGTCATCAACCAGGAGGATATCCGCCGCTCCGGAGCCACCTCCATTCCCGAGGTGCTGCGCATGGCGCCCGGTCTCCAGGTGGCGCGGATCGACGCCAACAAATGGGCGATCACCAGCCGGGGCTTCAACGCCTTTTCCGCCAACAAACTGCTGGTGCTCATGGATGGCCGCACCCTGTACAACCCGCTTTTTTCCGGAGTCCTCTGGGATACCCAGGACACCGTGCTCGAGGACATCGAACGGATCGAGGTCATCCGCGGGCCCGGGGCCAGTCTGTGGGGGGCAAACGCGGTCAATGGCGTGATCAACATCATCACCAAGCACTCGGCGGATACCCAGGGCGGGTTGCTCACCGCGGGAACCGGCTCCGAGGAACAAGGGTTCGGCTCCGTCCGCCATGGCGCCAAGATCAATGACCACACCACCTACCGGGTGTACGGCAAAACATTCTCCCGCGACGATCTGGAGCTTGCCGACGGCAACGAGGCCAGTGACGACTGGTACCAGTGGCGCGGCGGCTTCCGGGTGGACAGCAAGACCCCGGACTCCCCCTATTCCTTCACCATTCAGGGCGGTGGCTACAACGGATATTCAGACGCCACGACAAACATCCCCTCGACAACCCCGCCGTTCTCGACCGATATCTACAATCCCAGCAACGTCAGAGGTGCGGACCTCCTGACCCGGTTGACCAGAAAGGGAAAAGACGACTCGGAGATGTCGTTGCAGGCCTATTACGATCGCGAAAGGAGCAATGACCGCGTGTTGGGCGACGACCGGAGCACGGCTGACATCGAATTCCAGCACCGCTTCCAGGCAACTTCGAAACAGGAGCTGACCTGGGGGTTGGGCTTCCGCTACACCCATGACGTCCTGGAAAACAGCCGGACCATCTCCTTTGATCCGGCCGGCACCAGCGATGTATTGCTCAGCGCCTTTATCCAGGATGAAATCACCCTGGTCGATGACCTTTTCCGGCTCACCCTGGGCTCCAAGTTCGAGCACAACGACTTCACCGGCTACGAGGTCCAGCCCAGCGGCCGTCTGCTCTTTACCCCGCACAAACACCACACCTTCTGGACCGCGGTGAGCCAGGCGGTGCGAACCCCCTCGCAAGCCGATCGCGATGTGCGGATAAGCAGCTCCATTGTTCCCAGTGAATATCTTTCCCTGCCGCCTGGAGATTTGGCGGAGATTACCATCAGCGGGAACAAGGAGTTCGAGTCCGAAAAGCTCACTGCCTACGAAATCGGCTACCGGACCCGGGTGCATGAAAAGCTCGCCTTTGATCTGACCGCCTTTCTCAACGATTACAGCCGGTTGCGGACAATCCCCCTGGCGGGAGGGACTTTCTCCTTTACCGGCGATCCCGCCTTGCCCTATCGGTTCGACTATAAAGACGGCAACACCATGGCAGGGAACACCCATGGCTTCGAGCTGGTAGCCGATGCCAACCCGCTGGAGTGGTGGCGGCTGCAACTGGCCTACACCTTTCTGCGCATGGATCTGCGGGAGAGCCGGCCAGGGCCTGCTGGCAAGCGAGGATGCCGAAGGGGAAAGCCCCCGCAACCAGATCTCGCTGCGATCCATGATGAACCTGAACCCCAGCGTCACCCTGGACACCTGGCTGCGGTATGTGGACAATCTGCCCACCTATGGCATCGACAGCTATGTGGCGCTCGACGCCCGGATCGGCTGGCAGGCTCGGCCGGATCTGGAACTCGCCCTGGTGGGCCGGAATCTGCTCGATAGCGCCCAGCCCGAATTCGGCTATTTGTTCATCAATACCATTCCCTCGGAAATCGAGCGCAGCGTTTATGCCAAGGCAACCTGGAATTTCTAGGACAATATCGCCGCCGGGGCAGGGCAGGCCGTTTTTATTCTTGTACATTTCCCTTGCCTTCGAGCATAATCAGAATTCACGGCGCAGCCACCTAACCTGCGCATACCCTTCGGAACCGATGCGAGGCCCCCGCAAGACATGACCACAACGCCCCCCCTCCAGACGGCTTTCGACCCCCACCCCCCCTCCTCCTCCGATATTCTTGAAATGGTCACCAGCCACATCGGGGCAGGGCTTGCCATCATCTCCCGCGACTATACAACCCTCTGGACCAACAAGGTCATGGAGGATATCTACGGCAATACCGTGGGCAAGACCTGCTACAGCACGTATCAGCAGCAGGAAACCATCTGCCCATGGTGCGGGGTTCGGGAGGTCTTTGAACAGTCCCGGGAACGGGTGGTCAGGGAGGTGGTCAGCCGGGACAAAAACGGGGATCATCTCGATTTGGAAATCATCGCCACCCCGATCCGCGATACACAGGGGACGATCATCGCGGCCTTGGAGCTGGTCCTGCCGATAACCGAACGAAAACAGAAGGAAAAGGCCCTGTCCGAACTGCTCGCCTTCTCGCAAAGCCTGACCAGCACCGTTGACCTGAACAGTCTCTACCGAAAGGTCACCAGCCTGTCCAAGGAGTTGCTGGATCTTGATTTCTCCACCCTGATGTTGATGAGCGATGACCAGAGCGGACTGGTTATCCGCGACACCCTGGGCTTCCCGGAGCAGACCATCGGCAATTATGCCCTGCTCAAGGGCCAGGGGCTCTCCACCCATGTGGTGCTGACAAAAAAACCAGCCGTGGTGCTGGATTTTCAGCAGGAAACCCGGTTTGAAATCCCCTCCCTGGTTGTGGAAAAGAATATCCGTTCCGCGCTCTGCGTGCCCATGATGCTGGGCGAGGAGATCTTCGGGGTGCTGATCGGCCACACCTTGCAACCCCGGATCTTCGGCGAAGAGGCGAGCATCTATCAGAGCTTTGCCAACCAGGCGGCGATGGCGATCAAGAACGCCATGCACATGCATTCCCTGCAGGCCTCGGAAAAAAAGGTCCGGGCCCTGTTTGACAATACCAACGATGCGATTCTGATCTACAGCCTGGAATGCCGTCTCCTCGAGGTGAACCGCGCGACCTGCGAACGGTTGGGCTACACGCGGGAAGAACTCCTGGCCCTGCCCATAACCCAGCTCGTTGCCCCGCCGTATATCCCTCTGGTCAAGGAGCGCGTCGAGCGGCTGAAAAATGAGGGTACGGCCATCTTCGAGTCCGCCCATCGCAAAAAAGATGGCTCCATTCTCCCCATCGAACAGAGCTGCAGCCTCATCGACTATGACACCCGGACGGCAATCCTCTGCGTCTCCCGGGATATCTCCGAGCGGAAGCGGATTGACGAGGAACGCCTCCGGACCCAGAAGCTGGAATCCCTCGGGGTCTTGGCCGGGGGCATTGCCCACGATTTCAACAATCTGCTCACCGGCATCCTCGGCAATCTTTCCCTGGCCAAGGCAAATCTGCCGGAAAGCGGAGAGGTGGCGGAGCGATTGGCCGAGACGGAAAAAGCCACCCTCCGGGCCAAGGATCTGACCCAGCAGCTCCTCACCTTTGCCAAGGGCGGAGCGCCGATCAAAACAGAAGCCTCCCTGGCCGGACTCATCCAGGATGCGGCCGGTTTTGCCGTACGCGGCACCAAGGCGGTGTGCGAATACGATTTTGGGGAGGATCTCTGGCTGGCCGAGGTGGACAGGGGCCAGCTGGGCCAGGTTTTGCAGAACCTGGTGATCAACGCGGTCCATGCCATGCCGGAGGGCGGCACCATCCGCCTTGCGGCCCGCAACCTCACCGTCGACAAGGACGAGCCGCCGCTGACGCAGGGCAAATATGTGCTGATCACCGTCAGGGATCATGGGCTCGGCATCCCGCCGGAGCATCAGGCAAAGATCTTTGACCCCTATTTCTCCACCAAGCAGAACGGCAGCGGTTTGGGGCTGGCAGTGGTCTACTCCGTCATCGCCAGCCACGCCGGCCACGTCACCGTGGAATCGGAACCGGGCAAGGGCACACTCTTTTCCATCCATCTCCCCTCGACCGGCAAAAGCCCCCTTGCGGAAAAGCCCGCCCGGATAACAGCGTTGCCGACCAAGGGCCAGGGCAAGGTGCTGGTCATGGACGACGAGGAACTCATCCGCAATGTTTCCACCGCCATGCTCAGGCAGTTGGGCTATGAGGCCCACGCCGCCAATGACGGTGAAGAGGCGATCACCCGCTATCTGCAAGCCCAAAAGGAAGGATGTCCCTTTGATCTGGTGATCATGGACCTCACCGTGCCCGGCGGCATGGGAGGCAAGGAGGCCATCACCCACCTCCGCCAGATCGACCCCCGGGTAAAGGCCGTTGTCTCCAGCGGATACGCCAACGACCCGATCATGGCGTCCTTCGGTGAATACGGGTTTTGCGGGGTTGCCCCCAAGCCCTTCAGCCTCCAGGAACTTTCCGAATTATTGCAAATGATTTTAACTGGTTAAACATCTCCCCCTGTTCCTTTTCGCTCCGCCGGCAACAGGGACAATCCGCAAAGCAACAAAACATGCGCAAAAACAACGAGTTAAAAAAATCGTGCGCCCTGCTTTTTTTCTTGACACTTTCCCGCGCAATCAGCATAAACTGGTTCAGTCAAATACGCTGAACCGCTTGCGGATATCAGCGGTATCGTTTTGAATTTCTTTGATCTTTTTTCAGGCAACACCGAAGATTCAGCAAGGAGAAAAGCGATGCAGCAAAAAGTTGTACACCTTGAGGAGCAAGAGGAACCTCCGGGGTGTTGCCCCAGCCCCGCCGCCTTTGAGTTTTCCGACCAAACCCCTTCTCCCGCCTTCCGCCAACGCCATTTCCCCTTTGCCACGGATGATGACTGGCACGACTGGCGCTGGCAGCTTCGCAACCGCATCACCAGTCTCAAAAAACTCGGCAAGTTCATAGACCTTTCGGACAGCGAGCGGCAGGCCATGGCCTTCAATGGCGCGACCCTGCCCCTGGCCATTACCCCCTATTACGCCGGCCTCATCTCCCCTGACGATCCGAAACAGCCGCTGCGGCGCACCATGGTGCCGACGGTCAATGAAATGCTGGTCTCGCCCGGCGAGGAACACGATCCCCTGGGCGAGGACAACCACAGCCCGGTGCCCGGCCTGGTGCATCGCTATCCCGACCGGGTTCTCTTTCTGGTCACCGATTATTGTTCGAGCTACTGCCGCTACTGCACCCGCTCCCGGATGGTCGGCCGCCGCAAGGGGCACAGCCTGTCCCGCTGGCGGAAAGCCATCGCCTACATCGCGGCCAATCCGGGGATCCGCGACGTGCTGCTTTCCGGCGGCGACCCGCTGACCATGCCCGACGAACAGCTGGACTGGCTGCTCGGCCGGTTGCGCCGGATCCCGCATGTGGAGATGATCCGCATCGGCACCAAGGCGCCCATGGTGCTGCCCCAGCGCATCACCCCCGAGCTGGTGGGTATGCTGAAAAAACATCACCCGCTGTGGATGAGCATCCACTGCACCCATCCCGACGAGCTGACCCCGGAGGCGACCAGGGCCTGCGCCATGCTCGCCGATGCGGGCATCCCCCTGGGCAGCCAGACCGTGCTCCTTTCCGGAATCAACGATTCCCTGGACACCATGCGCAGGCTCATGCACGGACTGGTCAAGATCCGGGTCAAGCCCTATTACCTCTACCAGTGCGATCCCATCATCGGCTCGGCCCATTTCCGCACCCCGGTTTCCAATGGGTTGGAGATGTACCAAGGACTGCGCGGCCACACCTCGGGCTATGCGGTGCCCAATTATGTGATCGACGCGCCGGGCGGCGGCGGCAAGATCCCGCTCATCCCGGAAACCGTGGTCGGTCGCGAGGGCAACGATCTTTTGATTAGAAATTACGAAGGCAAGGTCTACCGCTACCCCGATGTGATCGGCACGGCAGGCCGGGCAAGCTGATACGGTTATGCCCGGATCGAACACCCCCTCCCTCGACGGGAGGGGGCCAGGGGGTGGGTGAAGCCCCAATCTGCCGGGCTCATAGCTGATTCCCCCTCTCCCTAACCCTCCCCCCGAGGGGGGAGGGAACTTGCTCGCCTTTTGCTAACTGCCCTGTAACCAAGGAAAAAACCATATGCTGATTGGAATGACCTACGACCTGCGGAGCGACTATCTGGCCGCGGGGTACGGAGAAGAGGAAACCGCCGAGTTCGACCGGGAATCCACCATCGCGGCCATTGACCACGCCCTGCGGAACATGGGCCACGAAACCGTGCCCATCGGCAATTTCATGGGCCTCATGCCCCGGATTCTGGCTGGCGAGCGGTGGGATCTGGTATTCAATATCTGCGAGGGGCTATACGGCTTTGGCCGGGAAGCCCTGGTGCCCGCCCTGCTGGAGGCGCACCGGATTCCCTATGTCTTTTCCGACCCGTTGGTTCTGGGCTTGACGCTGCACAAGGGGATGAGCAAACACGTGGTCCGGGATCTCGGCATCCCCACCCCCGCCTTTAAGGTGGTGAAAAGCTCGGCGGATGTGGCTGGCGTGATTCTGCCCTATCCGGTCTTTGCCAAGCCCGTGGCCGAAGGGACCGGCAAGGGCGTGACCCCGGCCTCCAAGATCAGCACTGCCGAAGAGCTGCACGTGGTCTGCGCCGAGCTGTTGCAGACCTATAACCAGCCGGTGCTGGTGGAGGTCTTCCTGCCGGGCAGGGAGTTCACCGTGGGTATCGTGGGCAACGGCGCTTCCGCCCGATCCATCGGGGTGATGGAGGTGGTTCTGCTGCCCGATTCCGAGCCGGAGGTCTATTCGTACCACAACAAGGAATTCTGCGAAGAGCTGGTGGAATACCGCAAGGTGGACGACCCGGAGGCCCGGCAGGCGGAGGCAACCGCCCTGGCCGCCTGGCGCGGGCTGGACTGCCGGGACGGCGGGAGGGTGGATCTGCGCTCCGACGCCAACGGCATCCCCAATTTCATCGAGGTCAACCCCCTGGCCGGACTGCATCCCGAACATTCCGACCTCTGCATCATCGCCACCAAGTACGGGATCACCTATCAGGAGCTGCTCAGCGAGATCGTCGCCGCCGCCATTGCCCGGCTCGGGCTTGAACCATGAAGCACCCCAAGGTCGGGATCATCCACAACGAGCCGATCCCCCAAGGTGAGCCGAACTGGGAATCCTCCGCCGATGTCCTGGCCCAGGTGGAGGCCATCGAGACCGCGCTCACCGAACTGGGCCAGCCCCATGCACGCATCCCCTTTACCCGCGATCTGTCCCGCTTTGTCAGCCAGGTGCAGGCGGCAGGGATCACAAAAGCCTTCAACCTCTGCGAGTCGGTGGACGAAGACCCGCTCCTCATCGGCCACCCGGCCGCGGTCCTCGAACTGCTCTCCATCCCCTTCACCGGCTCCTCGGCCATGGCGCTGCTGCTCTCCACGGACAAGCTCACGGTAAAAAGATTACTCACCGCCTCCGGTCTGCGCACCCCTGCTTTTTTCCTCTACGAGGGCAGCGAGGTGCTGCGGCCCGCGGGGCTCAATTTCCCGGTGATCCTCAAGCCCCGCTTCCAGGACGCCTCCATCGGCATCGAGCAGGAATCGGTGGTGGAAAACAGCAGTGACCTGCTGCCCCGGCTGGAAGAGCTCTACGGGCGGTACGGCGCCATTCTGGTGGAGGAGTATGTCGCGGGCAGGGAGTTCAATGTTTCGCTCTTCGGCTATCCCCAGCCCCGGGTCATGCCCCTGGCGGAGATCGATTTCTCCGGCTTTCCCGCCGACCTGCACCGGATCGTGAGCTACAAGGCCAAATGGGACGAGGATTCCTTCGAATATCACAACACCCAGCGGATTTTTCCGGACAACCTGCCCGAAGTCTTGCAACAGACCATGCGACGCATGGCCCAGGAGTGTTTTGGACTCTTCGGCTTGCGCGATTATGCCAGGGTGGACCTGCGCCTTGATCAGCAGGGTCGCCTTGCCATTCTGGAAATCAACGCCAATCCCTGCCTGAGCCCGGATGCCGGGTTTCCCGCCGCCGTGGCCAAAAGCGCGATGGGCTACACGGAGATGATCGGGGAATTTGTCCGGCTGGTCTCCTCAAGGGCCACCCTGTGATCACCATCCGTCCCATTGCCGCGGAAGACCGCGCCCAGCTTCTGCGCCTGGTGGAACGGCAGGATAATTTCAATAGCCAGGAGGTGGCGGTGGCCATCGAGGTCATCGACGACACCCTGAACCCGGCCAAGAACGATTATTCCATCCTCGTGGCGGTAAGCCAGGGGCAGGGGGTGGCGGGTTTTATCTGCTACGGGGAAATCCCCATGACCGACCGCCGCTTCGACCTGTACTGGATCGCGGTGGACCCGGACCTGGGCAGGCAGGGGGTGGGGCGGCGGCTGCTTGCCCGGATGGAGGCGGAGCTGGGCAGTCAGGGTCCGGCCAAGGTTTACGTGGACACCTCCTCCACGCCTGGCTATGATCGGGCTCGCAGCTTTTACGAAAAAAACGGCTACCGAGTGGCCTGCGTGCTCCAGGACTTTTACCGGGACGGCGACGACAAGGTCATCTACCTCAAGGAGTTGTGACCTCGTTTGTTTAAAACGCAGACTTCGACGAAAGCCGCGATTACAGCGGGAAGCAAAAGCGACCGGCGACAATTCCTCCTTCATAACTTTGATGGACTCGTAACAACAGCCCTTCGACAGGCTCAGCACGAACGGACGTTGTCTTAAACGCATTGATATTCCGTTCGTGCTGAGCCTGTCGAAGCACCTGTTTGAAGCACATTCGGAGTTATTACGAGGCAATCATGTTCAGAATCCGCCGGATCTACGACGACACCCTGGCCATCGACCGCGAAACCATCGATCAGGTGCGGCAGATCCTGCGCAGCCAGTTCTCGGCCATATCGGAAAGCGAGATCAACAGTCTGGCCCAGAAGCTTTCCAACCCCCTGAAGTACCGCTTCCGCACCATCCTCTTCGTTGCCGACGACATGAAGCCCAGGGTCAAGGGGTTTGCCCTGCTCAACCATGCCCCGGACCTTTCCTTCTGCTTTCTCGACTTCATCTCGGTGGACCCGAAGGCTGCGGCCGGCGGGGTCGGCGGCGCCCTGTACGCACGGGTGCGGGAGGAGGCCCGGTCCCTGGGCAGTGACGGAATTTTCATGGAGTGCCTGCCCGATGAACCGAAGATCTGCCGGGAACCGGCCACGGTGAAGCAGAGCCGGGCCCGGCTCAGGTTCTACGAGCGCTACGGCGCCTTGCCCATCATCAATACGGCCTACGAAACGGTACTCAAGCCGGAGTACGATTGCCCGCCCTATCTGGTTTACGACGATCTCGGCAGCACCACCCCCCTTGCCAGGGACAGGGCACGGGAGGTAGTGCGCGCCATCCTCATCCGCAAGTACGGCAAGGATTGCCCCAAGGGCTATATCGACATGGTGGTGGAGTCCTTCCGCGACGACCCGGTGGAGCGCCGTGCCCCCCGCTATATCAAGACGGAACCGATCAAGGTGCATCCGGTCAAGTCGCTGGAAAAATTGATCGCCCTTGTCGTCAACGAAAAGCACGATATCCACCATATCCGGGAGCGGGGCTACGTGGAGGCGCCGGTGCGCATTGCCTCCATCCTCAAGGGGATCGAGCCCACCGGCCTGTTCGAGCGCATCCCGTCCCGCCATTTTTCCGAACGGCACATCAAGAAGGTGCATGACCCGAAATTTGTCGAATACCTCAATCAGGTCTGCACCACCCTTGAGCCCGGGAAATCGGTCTACCCCTATGTTTTTCCCATCCGCAACGCGGCCAGGCCGCCCAAGGATCTGCCGGTGCGGGCAGGCTACTACTGCATCGACACCTTCACCCCCTTGAACCACAACGCCTACAAGGCGGCCAAGGGCGCGGTGGACTGCGGCCTGACTGCGGCTCAGCTCCTTGAGAAGGGCTACCGCCTGGCCTATGCCCTGGTCCGGCCCCCTGGGCACCATGCGGAACGGCGGTTATTCGGCGGCTTCTGCTATTTCAATTCGGCCGCCATTGCCGCCAATTATCTCAGCCGCGAGGGCAGGGTGGCGGTGCTTGATATCGATTACCACCACGGCAACGGCACCCAGGATATCTTCTATCAACGCAACGATGTGTTGACCCTCTCGATCCACGGGCATCCCAGCTTTGCCTATCCTTATTTCTCCGGCTTCAGCGACGAGGTGGGGGAGGCGGCGGGGAGGGGGTTTAATCGCAATTACCCCCTGCCGGAAACGCTGGACGGCGCGGGCTACCGCCCGGTGCTGGCCAAGGCGCTCAAGCGTATCCGCGCTTTTAAGCCGCATTTTCTGGTGGTGGCGCTGGGGTTTGATCCGGCCGAAAAAGATCCGACCGGCACCTGGTCGCTCACTGCGGCGGATTTCGAGGAAAACGGCCGGATGCTCGGCAGCCTGCGGTTGCCCACCCTGATCGTGCAGGAGGGGGGCTACCGGACCCGTTCGCTGGGCACCAATGCCCGCCATTTTTTCCTGGGTCTCTGGATAGGCATGCACGGAAATAATCACCCCTGAACCCCGAAAAAAGAAAGCCCCTTTTCCAGGGAGGGGGAAAAGGGGCTTTCAGGGGTGGGGAAGAGAGAGGGGGGGAAAAAATTACACAACTATCCAGCTTGATGCCGGAATTGAACGAAAACCACGGCATGTAACTGTTCAGCAGCGCCACAGATGCGCGGAAAAGGTCTGCGAAGTGTGCTGTTGCACATGAGCAGGCCGATGACAAAGCAGATGTGGTGGTGCTGGACAGTTACAAAATTACTTCAGGGCTTCATACACATGCCCGACCAGCTTGGGTCCGGGGGTCAGGGTCTTGTCGCCTGCTTCCCAACGGGCCGGACAGGCCTCGGCGGGATGGGCCGCTACATAGACGCTGGCTTTGAGTTTCCGCAACAGCTCCTTGGCGCTGCGGCCGACATTGTAAAAATTCACCTCGGAGGCGACCAACTTGCCCTCCGGGCTGATGATAAAGGTGCCGCGCAGGGCCAGGCCGGTACCGTAGTCATAGACGCCGAACAACTTGGACACCGTGCCGGTGGGATCTGCGGCCATGGGATATTTGGCCTTTTCCAGGAATTTCTCCTCCCGTTTCCAGGCCAGATGGGTATACACGGTATCGGTGCTCACCGTGATCACCTCGCCGCCCGTTGCCTTGATATTGTCGTATTCGTCAGCCAGGTCGCCCAACTCGGTGGAGCAGACAAAGGTAAAATCAGCCGGATAGAAGACCAGCACCGTCCATTTGCCGGCCTTTTTCAACTGCTCCAGGGAAACGGTGCCGAAGCCGTAATCGGTCGGCTCATAGGTTTCCATGGTAAAATCCGGCACATTCTGACCAACCTGCAACCCGCCGCAACAAGTATCACCCATGACATATCTCCATCGTAAAAGGGATGAGCAAAGAAAATCAACTCGTGTTTGATAAAAATTATCATTTGTATAAATCAAAGTCAAACCTTTTTTATCCTGCTTCCGCAAAAAATTAAAATGTCTTTTTGTTTCAAGTGATTACCTAAAAGCAAAACTCCCCATGGGGCTTGTAACATGGGACGCGACCCCAAAAAAGCCAAGGTGATTTTTACCGCATCACGGTCAACCGCGGAAAAGAAACAGAGGCCGCGCTTGACACCCCACCTATCTTCCCGTAAATTCTCTATATGTTCACACCGCGGAGAAAAATAATCCTCACCGGTTACCGGGCCACCGGCAAAACCCTGGTCGGTCTTACACTGGCCGAGCACCTGCACCTCGACTTCATCGACATGGACGAGCTGCTCGTGGCCAGGGCAGGGCAGTCCATCCGTCAGATCGTCGCCGAACAGGGGTGGGGGCAGTTCCGCCTCCTGGAGCGCGATCTGCTGGCCGAAATGATTTGCCGCAAGGACGCGGTCATTTCCACCGGCGGCGGGGCGATCCTCCATCAGGATATCTGGAACCTCCTGCGGCAGACAGGCCTCACCGTCTGGCTCACGGCGGACATCGACACCATCTGCCGCAGGCTGGCCGAGGATGCAAGCAGTACAGAGCAGCGGCCCGCGCTCACCGACTCGGACCTCTATGTCGAGGTGGCCCAGGTGCTGGCCGAGCGGGATCCGCTCTATGAAAAAGGTTCGCACCTTGCCGTGGACACCAGCAACAAAACCGCGGGCGAAATCGTGCATATTATTGAAACGGCCCTGGGTGACGACGGGTTTCTTCGCGATGTCGAAGCCTCGCTCCCCAAGGATCCCATATTCTGTTAGGTGTAAATAATGGCTGGAAATACCTTTGGCTCTCTTTTTCGCGTAACCACCTGGGGCGAATCCCACGGCACCGGCGTGGGCGCCACCATCGACGGCTGCCCCCCCGGGCTGCCGCTCACCGCCCAGGATATCCAGGCGGAGCTGGACCGCAGACGGCCCGGCAAAGGCGGGCCTGCCGCCAGCCCCAGAAAGGAACCGGACGCGGTGGAGATCCTCTCCGGGATCTTTGAAGGCAAAACCACCGGCACCCCCATCGCCCTGGCCATTTTCAATAAGGATGCCCACAGCAAATCCTACGACAATCTCAAGGATATCTTCCGGCCGGGGCATGGCGACATCACCTATCTCGCCAAATACGGTCTCCGCGATCACCGGGGCGGCGGCCGGGCCTCGGCCCGAGAAACCGCGGGCAGGGTGGCGGCCGGGGCCGTGGCCAAAAAACTCCTCGGCCTGCACGGTATCACGGTTACGGCCTACACCGTGGCCTTGGGAGGCATCGCCACCGCCAAACGCCATCTGGGCGAAATCAACGACAACCCCCTGTTCTGCCCGGACAACGAGGCTGCCGCCAAAATGATCAGCCATATCGAGACGGTGCGCAAGGAGGGTGACACCCTGGGCGGCATTGTCGAGATTCTCGCCACCGGCTGCCCCGCAGGGTTGGGCGAGCCGGTGTTCGAGAAACTCGATGCGGCCCTGGCCTGCGCGCTGATGTCCATCGGCGCGGTCAAGGGGGTGGAGATCGGCGCCGGCTTTGCGGCCGCCGGGATGCGGGGCTCGGAAAACAACGATGTCATCCTGCCCGAGGGTTTTGCCACCAACAACAGCGGCGGTATCCTGGCCGGAATCTCCAACGGCGATGCGATCGTGGCCAGAGTGGCGGTCAAGCCCATCCCCTCCATCGGCAAAGAGCAGCAGACCATCAACCTGGCCCACGAGCCGGTCACGGTCAGCATCGGCGGCCGGCACGACATCTCCGCCATCCCCCGGATCATCCCGGTCTGCGAGGCCATGGTGGCCCTGACCCTGGCCGATCATCTGCTCCGGCAGAAGGCCATTGCCTGACCACACACGAACAACGGAATCGCCATGAAACATCTCTCCCTGCTCGCCTGCCTCTCTCTCGTTATTTTCTGCACCGGTTGTTCATCAAAGGAACAGGTGTACGAACATATTTACGAGGGGCTCAAGATGCGTGAGCGGATGGCGCAGCACCCGCTTGATATCGCTTCACAAGAACAGATCTCCTATGATCGATACAAAAAAGAAACAGAAACTGATCGCGAACCAGAGCCTCCTCTCCCCGGCGAACTCGCGCAATAATGAATCCTGCTTTCACATAAACACACAGCCCCTTTTAACCGGAGAAGTCATGGCCCCTGAGTCTCGCCCTTCCATGAAAATCAGCAACGTCTGGATGCTGACCCGCGAGTACGATGGGCTTGCCGGGGCCGGCGGGGTCAAGGATGTGGCCCGGCAACTGGCCGAGGCCCTGGCGCGCTCGGGCCGCAAGGTCAGCGTGGTCCTGCCGCTCTACGGCTTCATGGACCCGGGTCAGCTGGGCTTCACCCCCCTGGATCTGGGTTTTGACATCGACATGGATTATACCGGGGAACCGCGCCGGGAGTATGTGCGGGTCTTCGCCAAAACGGCACAACCGGCCGCCAAAAAAGGGACGCTTGCCATCTACCTGATCGACGCGGCCCGCTATCTGGAAAAAAAGAGCGTCTACACGTACACCGCCGAGGACGAAGCCCTGGACCCTTTCCACCGCCAGGGCTCGGGCCATTTCGACTACTTCGCCATGAACATCCTGCTGCAAAAGGCTGCGGCCGCCCTGATGATCCGCTTGGGCGAGCGGCCCGATATCATCCACTGCCACGACGGCCACACCGCCATCCTCCCGGCCATGCTCCGCGAGAGCGAAGGATGGCGCCATTACTTTGCCAAAACCGGCTGCGTGGTGACCATCCACAACGCCGGGACCGGCTACCATCAGGAGGTGGGCGACCTGCCCTTTGCCGAGGCGATCACCGGGCTGCCCGGAGCGCTGATCAACACCAACCTGCTGGACGGCAACTTCGACCCCTTTCTCGTTGCCTCGCCCTATGCGGTGATGAATACGGTGAGCGAAAACTATGCCCGGGAGCTGCGGGAAACCGACGACGACGCGCTGACCGGCATGCTCGGCCACCGGCTCCTCGCCCGGGGCGTGGTGCTCAAGGGCGTGACCAACGGCATCAACCCGGCGGACTTTGACCCGAGCAGGCCGAAACCCCTGGGCCTTGCCGCCCCCTTCAACCCGGCGACCGGCGACCTGGCGGGCAAGGCGAAATGCCGCCGGAGCCTGATCAAGGATCTGGCCCAACGCAACCTGAAAACGGTCCGCCAGACCGGCTCCCTGGACGATCGGACCGGCACCCCCCTGTTCACCTTTGTCGGCCGTTTCTCCTCCCAAAAGGGGGTGGACAAACTCCTGGGCGCGCTGGAAACCCTGCTGCCCCTGGACCAGAACTTCCAGGTCCTGATCCAGGGCTCGGGCACCAAGGAGATCGAGGCGGCCCTGGCCGGGCTGGCCGCTTCCCGCAAAAACCAGGGCCGCATCTGCCTGCTCAGGGGCTACGACCAGCAGCTTGCCAACCGCATCTACGCGGCGGGCGACTTCTTTCTCATCCCCTCGCGCTATGAGCCCTGCGGCCTTACCGACTACATCGCCCAGCTCTTCGGCAACCTGCCCATCGTCCATCACATCGGCGGCTTGGTCAAGGTGAGGGACGGGGAAACCGGCTTTGCCTATCCGGAGCACAAGTCCGCCGCCCTGATGGGCGCCATGCAGAAGGCCCTGCAGATCTTCCGCGACAATCCCAAAAAGATCCAGGCCATGCAGAAAGCCGCTGTCAAAGCGATTCACGACACCTATACCTGGGATAAAGTGCTGACCCATTATTTATCGCTTTATCGCGAGGCGCTTTCGCAGGTACAATAATTCCGCGCCTTCGGGAAAAAACGACAGAAAAAACTGTCCAGCTTGGAACCGGAAAGTTGGAAAAACCACGGACCGTAGCTGTTCAGTAGCGCCGCTTCACTGCTGCCGCAGATGCGCGGAAGAGGCCTGCGAAGTGTGCTATTGCACATGAGCAGGCCGATGACAAAGCAGGTGCGGTGCTGCTGAACAGTTACACACACAAGGAGACTGGCATGGCGATACGGATAGGCATCAACGGTTTTGGCCGCATCGGCCGCAATATCTTTCGGGCCATTGACAAAGATCCCCTCTTTGCCGATATCGAGGTCGTTGCCATCAACGACCTGACCAACAACGCCACCCTGGCCCATCTGCTCAAGTACGACTCGATCATGGGCGTGTACGATAAAAGCGTGACTTCCACCGAGGACGGCATTGTGGTCAACGGCCGCCAGGTCAAAATCTTCAATCACCGCAATCCCGCCGAAATCCCCTGGGGCGCGCTGGGGGTCGAGTACGTGGTCGAATCCACCGGTCTTTTCACCGATGGGGAAAAAGCGGCCATGCACCTGGAGGCCGGCGCCAAGAAGGTGGTGATCTCCGCCCCGGCCAAGGGCAAGGTCAAAACCATCGTCATGGGGGTCAACGAGGACGAATACAACCCCACCGAAGACCACATCATCTCCAACGCCTCCTGCACCACCAACTGCCTGGCGCCCATGGTCAAGGTCATCCTCGACCGCTTCGGCATCAAGACCGGGTTGATGACCACGGTCCACTCCTACACCAACGACCAGTGCATCCTCGATTTCCCGCACAGCGACCTGCGCCGCGCCCGGGCCGGAGCACTCTCCATGATCCCCACCAAAACCGGAGCCGCGGCCGCTGTCTCCCTGGTTATCCCCGAACTGAAAGGCAAGTTCGACGGCCTGGCCGTGCGGGTACCCACCCCCAACGTCTCCCTGGTGGACGCGGTCATGGAGGTGGAAAAACCGACCACGGTGCCGGAGGTGAACCAGGCCCTCAAGGAGGCGGCCAACCGCTATTTGGGCTATTCCGAAGAGCCCCTGGTCTCCATCGACTACCAGGGCAACCCGCACTCCTCGGTGGTGGACGCCCTGTCCACCAAGGTGATCGGCACCTCGGTCAAGGTGTTGTCCTGGTACGACAACGAATGGGGCTACTCCAACCGGGTGCTGGATTTGATCTTGATGATGGAGAGCCAGAAGCCGTTGTAATCTCCGATAAAAAGCGGGGGGCAAACCTTGGACGAACGACCGGAAGACTTACTGCAACAAGGGTCTTGCCGCCTGCTTCAAAACAGGAACAACGACGTAACATGGCCGGCACGGAGAAAAACAAGGCATTTCGCTGTATTTCTGGAAAAAATACTCGACATCTTGGAATAAAACAGAGATAACAATGCGATAATAGAGCCAAAAAAATACAATTGCCTCTGTGCCAAGTGTGGCTGTGACCGGACGCGTTCTGGTAAACCAAGAAAATCCCCATGCTCCGGTGCATAGCAAATTACATATTCCAAAACCGAAGGAGAGAATCAAACCAAGGGAGGAAGTGAGAATGGCAAAGGTTACTGCAAAAGTTGCACCGAAGAAAACCGCAAAACCCGCTCCGGCAAAAAAAGCCGCAGCCAAGCCTGCTGCAAAGGCTGCTGCCAAACCGAAAACCGCTGCAAGCGCTAAAGCAAAGGCTCCTGCCAAAAAAGCTGCGGCCAAGCCTGCTGCAAAGGCTACAGCAAAGGCTCCCGCCAAGAAAGCTGCGGCCAAGCCTGCTGCAAAGGCTACAGCAAAGGCTCCCGCCAAAAAAGCGGCGGCCAAGCCTGCTGCAAAGGCTACAGCAAAGCCGGCAGCAAAAAAAGCACCGGCAAGGGCTGTGAAAGCCGCTGCTGCCAAAAAGCCCGCAAAGAAATAACAGGCCTCTTCGGAGCAGGTCGGGGGGCTTTGCTGCTCCGACCTGCTCCGTCCTCGCCTCCTCGCGTCACGCTTATAACAGTTCACATCCCGCCGCCTCGTTGCTGTAATCTTTTGCGCAGCCGATCAGGATTGCCATGACCACCGAACACACCCCGCCGGAACTGGAATCGGACGCGCTCAAGGCCAACCTCCTTGAAACCGCCGTGGATTCGGTGACCATCGATGACTCGCTGCTCCCGCTCCTTGATATCGTCAATAATTACAAAGGGATAAGCAAGAACATCGAGGCCCTGCTGTACGAGGTCAGCCATCCGTTCCGCAACTGGAAGATGATCCTGCCCCGGCTCCGCTCCTTTGTCCTCAAGAATATCGATCATTATTTCCGGCACGAGCAGGGGCCCCAGGCCTTTACCCTCTTCTGCGGGATCTTTCTCGGGGCGGTGGAGGATGGCCGCAAGAACGAACCGTTGCTGGCCACGGCCATGGAGTGCCTGCTGGCCTATGTGGACAAGCAGACCTCCCTGCTCACCCCCGACACCCTGCCCCGGTATCAAAACGCCCTGACCGGCTGTTTTGAGCAGCTCCACGACCTGGATGACGAGATCCTGCTTTTCCTGGTTCAGGGCCACCATCCCCAAGGCAAGATCCTGACCCGGCTGCACCAGCTCTGCCTGGCCACGCCCGGCTGCACCTGTGAGCCCGGCGCGGCCAGGCTTCTGCAAAAGGCCCTGACCCTCAACTACCGGTACTGGCTGGGCGAAGAGGATCCCTTTACCTGGTTTACCGGGCAATGCGGGGATCTCTGCATGGGCTGGCGCTCCGGCTCGTTGTTCAACGCCATCTCCCACCAGAGGCTGGAGGAGCATCTGGCCGCCGTCACCCGGATCGATCCGGCCGCTCCCGGGGCGTTGTCCGCACTGCTTGCCCTGCCCAACCACATGGACATCGTCCGGCTCTACAAAGAGGCGCCGGACCGGCTCGGGGAGGAGATCGCCAGCGAAGCCCTGCCCGTGGACCGCTTTGCCGAAAACCGCAAGCTGCTTTTCCTCTTTCGGATCATGGACACGGCGGGGTTGGGACTGATCCACGAGGAAACCCTGCGCGAGATCAACCGCAGCCTGGTCCAGCTCATCCGCCAGCAGACCTTTGAGGAGATCGAGCGCTTCCTGCTCACCACCCTGGCGCTCCTCAAGGCCAATGTCAAAAAATACCCGCACACCTCGCTGCAATGCATCCAGGTTCTGGGCTCCGAGGTGTTCCATCGCGGCAACAGCCGGCTGGTGGAGACCTTTCTCTTTGAAACGGTGCGGTTCGGCTTCCAGTACGCCAACTTTCAGGGGCTCAACGACGATTGGCAGCCCATCACCAATCCGGCCCACCTGGACAACATCCGGGTCTGGCTCAGCCTGATCATGCAGGAGCCCAAATGGTGCTCCACCCTGTTTTCCGCCCTGATCATCAATCTCAAGCTCTCGGGCACCTGCGTCAAGGATACCGATCTCTTCCAGCGCGACATCACCCAGCTCCTGAACCACCCCATCGAGCCCATCTACAACCTGGCCAAGCAGTTCGCCAAGTTGATGCCGGTTTTTTTCAATGAAATCGGGGCGGAAGGGCAGCTGCGCGATGTGTCCACCGAGCTCGACGAGATGCACCGCCGCAAGGACCGGCTCATCCATTTCCTGCGCAAACAGGCGCACGTGGAGTCGAGCAACCTGATCGTCGATTTCATCGAGGCGATCTTTTTGTTTTGGCAGACCCTGGACAAATCCACCCTGGCGCCCTATCTGCCCGAGGAGGTGCTCAAGGAGGTGACGACCCGGGGACCATTTGTCGACGACCTCCACACCCTGATGAACCGGGTGCTCAACGACAGCCCCATCACCAAGATCGAGGAATTGCTGACCTGGGACGACCACCGCCGCGACACCTGGCTGGCCGGACAGCAGGGGCTCAGGCCGGAAGAGATCCGCCGCTTCACCCTGATGATCGAGATGTACCAGCTCTGCCACCAGAAGTACAACCTGGGGGTGGCGGAGATCCGCCACCAGCTGCATCTCGCCGCAAATTCCGGCTTCCCGGAGATGGAGCAGCTGCTGGGCGATCTGGAGATCTGCGACACCTTCCAGTGCCTGGAGGCGCTGCTCGACACCCTGGAGCAGCTGAAAGAGACCATCCAGAGCCCGGAGAAATTCGAGGCCAAGGAGGATATCTACTACAAGCGGCACATCGCCGTGGACATCCCCTCGGTCTATGGCCGCTACCGGGAGAAGAAATTCGACGCCCTCGGCCTCACCTTCCGCTTGGAAAACCTGGCCAACGTCTATCTGGAAAAGCTGCCCGAAACCGTCAACCTCGCCTTCATCACCCGGGCCACCTTCATCCGGATCATGAAATGCCTGCGCCTCTACCTGCGGGCCCTGAAGATCGACGGCATCACCAGCCGGCGGCTGGAAACCTACATGTCGCTCCTGACCAGCTCCTTCAACATCAAGCGGTTCTCCTACACCCAGTACCTCGACATCTTCCGGGGCTTCACCGAGGGGGTGAAGGACATCATCTACACCTATTACACCAACATCCACGAGAACAACCTCTCCATCATCATCCCCAAGATCGGCGAGGCCAACCTGCTGCCCAAACACCGCTCGCTCTGGGAGCCGGAAGACCTGCCCGGCAACATCCTCAGGCTTTCGGAAACCTTCATGCGGGATCTCATCGCCGGAACCTTCGGCCTCCAGCATCTGGACAACTTCATCACCCGCATCTACCAGACCCTGGAGCATCAGAAGGAGATCCTGAGCGAGGAGGATCTCGACCTTTTGATGACCTACAACCCGGACCGGGCGGTGAGCAGCCTGCACCTCAAGAACCACCACACCAACAACCTGATCCTGCTGGGCAACAAGGGCTTCAACCTCACCGTTTTGGCCACGGACAACAAACCCGTGCCCCCCGGCTTCATCATCACCACGGAGATCTTCCGCTGCTGGCCGGTGGTCAAGGGGTTTTACAAGGCCCACGACGAGTTCATGGGACAGATCAAAAAATCCCTGGCCGAGATGGAAAAAAAGAGCGGCCGGCGCTTCGGCGATCCGGCCAACCCGCTGCTCCTGTCGGTGCGCAGCGGCGCGGCCATCTCCATGCCGGGGATGATGGCCACCATCCACAACGTGGGGCTCAACGAGGAAATCAGCCGGGGGTTTGCCGGATCCTCGGGCGAAGGGTATCCGCCCTCCTGCAAGATCGACTACCTGGCCTGGGACAACTACCGGCGCTTTCTCCAGTCGTGGGCCATGGCCGAGGGCATGGAGCGGGAGGTGTTCCAGACCCTGATGAACGAGGCCAAGAATCGTTACGGCATCGCGGTGAAAAAGGATTTTTCCGCAACCCAGATGCGGGAGCTGGCCCTGGAATACCAGGAAAAGATCCGCTCAGCCGGCATCTGCATCCCGGCCGAGCCGTGGGACCAGCTCACCGGCGCGGTGGAGCTGGTGCTCAACTCATGGTATGCGCAGAAAACCCAGGAATACCGGGGGTTGATGGATGTTTCCGAGGCCTGGGGCACGGCGGTCATCGTCCAGGCCATGGTTTACGGCAATCTGGGGCCGGAATCGGGCAGCGGCGTGCTCTTCACCGCCCACCCCTACCGCAAGGTGAGCCGGGTGGCCCTGTGGGGCGATTACGCCACCGGCGACCAGGGCGAGGATATCGTCAGCGGCCTGGTCGCAACCCAGCCCATTTCCGTGGAACAGGCGGAATTGGACGGCCGCCCGGAAGAAAACAGCCTGGAGAGACGATTTCCCAAGGTGTACGAACGGCTGCTCGGTATTGCACGGGAGCTGGTCTATGAAAAGCGTTGGAACCCCCAGGAGATCGAATTCACCTTTGAAGGGTCGGAGGAAGAGAACCTCTTTCTCCTCCAGACCAGGGACATGATCACCATCAAGAAACGGGAAAAATTCGCGGTGTTCACCGAGGGCAAGGCGCTGGATAAGGCGTTGCTCGGCTTCGGCATCGGCGTTTCCGGCAGCGCCCTCTCGGGCCGCGCCGTGTTCACCGCAGCCAATATCAGGCAGCTCAAGGAGGAAGATCCCGCTACCCCGCTGATCCTCATCCGGCAAGACACCGTGCCCGAGGATATCAAAGAGATCGCCATGGCCGAGGGGCTGCTCACCGCGCGCGGCGGTCAGACCTCGCATGCGGCGGTGGTCACCATCCGGCTGGAAAAAACCTGCGTGGTGGGGTGTAACGCCCTGAAGGTATACGAAGCGGAAGAACGCTGCGAGATCAATGGCCGCAAGATCCGTTTCGGCGACGCGATCAGCATCGACGGGCGAAAGGGTCTGTTTTTACAAGGCGCCCACCCCGTGCGGGAAGAGGTGCAGATCCTGCCGCTCTAGGAGACCTTTTTGACTTTTTTGTGCTGGTGGTGATACCCGACCACGGTTTCGGCCAGGGTTTTTACCTGAAAGGGCTTGAGCACATAGCCCTGGATGCCCAGCTTGGCGCAGGCTACGATGTCCTGCTTGTCGGTGACTGCGCTGACCATGATCACCGTGGTGGTTGTGTCGTGCAGGGTCTGCCGGATGGCCTGCAAGGTCTCGAAACCGTTCATGTGCGGCATCATGATGTCAATCAGGATGATGTCCGGGCGCCAAGCCTTGTAGGCAACCAGGGCCTCCTCGCCGTTGGTGACCTGCCGGGATTCAAACTGTTCCTCGTCCCGGAAGGCGATCTGGAAAAGATGACGGGTTACCTCCTCGTCTTCGGCAATCAGAATCTTCAGTTTTTCAGCCATGTTCCCGCCACCCGGTGCCCTGTTGTAAAAAGAGTTGGTGTGTCGCCCTGTTATGGGGGGATCACCAAGAAAAACGCTCAGAATGTATGCACATTCTTTCGCAAAGGCAAGCGGTATTTGCCTGCAACGGATACAAAACACGCCGCAAAACCAGGCATAAGGGTTGAGCGCGCTCCTCTGCCGTCAGCTTATTCCGCGCGAAAGGGATCCCGCACTGCGCCATCCCCGTCGAGCTTGCAGGCCAATATTTCCGGATCATGATAAAAAAGAAACCAGGCATCCCTGCCGAGGGCCTGGCCCAGAAACCGTTCCTTGGCCGCGATGGAATCAAGGGGGAAATTATCGTAGGCCATGATCCAGAGCGGGTTGCCGTAGACGGGCATGGGCAGGAGATCGCCCAGATGCAGGGCAATCCCGCCCCCTGATTCGAGCCAGACCGCCTGATGTCCCCTGGTGTGGCCGCCGGTGCGCTCCACCCGTATGCCTTCCACCACCTCGCCCTGGCCATCGATCAGATGCAGGTTTTTCCCCTCTGCCAACCCGGCGAAGTTTTCCGGCCAGTAGGCGCTGGCCGAGCGTTTGTTGGGGGACAGCACATCCTCCCACTCCTGCCGTTGCAGGTAATGCATGGCCGCGGGAAAGGTCAGCTCCAACCCGCCTGTTTCGCCCAGCATGGTCACCCCTCCGGCATGGTCGAAATCGCCGTGGGTGAGGATGACATGGCTGATCGATTCGCGGGAGAGCCCCAGCCGAGCCAAGCCGGCCAAAAGATCCCACTGCCGCCGCACCCGGAAGATTTTCCTCTGCTTGTCCGTCAGCTTGTTTCCAAGGCCGGTTTCGATGAGCACATTGCCCTGAGGGGTTTGCACCAGCATGGGCGAATCCGCCAGCCGCACATGATTGTCCGGGGTGGAGGCGCATTTCTTTTCCCAGAGCACCCTGGGCACCACCCCGAACATGGAGCCGCCGTCGATCTCGAACTCCCCGCCCTGCAACCAGTGGATCGTAAAAGCGCCAAGCCTGAAACCCTGAGACATCGTTTGTTCTCCTCGTTTTATTCATGCTACAATACTTCCATGGACACCCCAATCACAATCGGAATCAGCGCCTGTCTCCTCGGCAAAAATACCCGCTACGACGGCGGCAACAGGCAGGAGCCCTTGCTCGTGGAGACCTTGCGCCAATCCGTCACCCTGATGCCGCTCTGCCCGGAGGCGGAATGCGGGCTGGGCATCCCCCGCGAGCCCATGCGCCTTGAGGGAGATCCGGAAAACCCGAGGCTGATGACCACCGTCAGCCGCCGCGACCTGACCGGACCGATGCGGAACTGGTGCCTGCACCGGCTGGACACCCTCCCGGACAAGGGTGTCTCCGGCCTGATCCTCAAGGCCCGCTCCCCCTCCTGCGGCAAACGGGTGGTGGTGCAGGGGGCAGGGGAGAACGCATACAGCCCCGGGCTTTTTGCCCGGCTGGTCATGGAGCGCTTTCCCTCCCTGCCCATCGCCGACGAGGAGGAGCTGCGCGATCCGGCCCGGCTGGCGGATTTTCTTGCCCGCTTGCCTTGGGGCGGCTGATCCGGGCAAGGACGAGGCTGCCGAAAAAAGTGTCTTTTCCCCCCTGTTCGGTGCTACCATAAGCCAGGAGGATCATGTTGATGGCCCACCCTGCCGCCCCCCTGCAAGAAGCGAAAATCCGCGCGCTCATCGCCGCACATGCCGGTCCGGACCGGGTTCCGGTGCGTTTCAAGATCATTACCGACACCAGCGATTTCTTCCGGGTGGAGTACAACGACGTGGTGGTGCTCGGCGGTGTTCCGTATTGGGTCAAGCGCTATGAAAAGGAGGGCCGCTTCGGCATCGACGACGAACCGAAATATTGGGTCCGCAGGGCCATCGACCTGACCACCGGCGCCACCAAGATCATCAAACTGGTCTTCCACGAACAGTTCGAGGCCACGGTGGGCGAGGTGAAGATCACCTGCTTCCGCAGCCCGAAAAAGGAGGCGCGGGTGCTCGATCTGGTGGCGGGCCACAAAAATTTCATGCACGGCCACTGGGTTCTGGACGCGGCCGGCAACAACGTGCGGATCCTGGAGTTCATTCGCGGCCCCCGTTTCGACGACGTTGTGGCGGGCTACGGCACCGACCATCACGACTACTTCCACAACTACTTTCCCAAAGTGCTCGATCAATACCTCGATCTGCTCCTGGCCATCCAATTCCTGCACGACCACGGCGAAAAGCACGGCGACATCCGGCGCGACCACATCATCTGGGACGACGAGACCCAGGCAAACCGCTGGATCGATTTCGACTACAACTATGAGCAGAGCGAATCCGTGTTCGGCTTCGATCTGCAGGGGCTGGGCAACATCCTCATCTTTCTGGCCGGCCGCGGCGATGTGCTGGTGGGCGATCTCTACCACGACCAGCGGGAACTCTTCGATACCCTCTGGGGCGAGGATCTGAGCATCGCCTACAAAAACCGGGTGGCCAACCTCAAAAAGATCTATCCCTACATCCCGGATTCCTTAAACCGGGTTTTGCTGCACTTTTCCTTCGGCGCGAACATCTTTTACGAAACCACCGGCCAGATGCTGGACGACTTGGCCAAGGCACGGGCGGACATGGTGAAGCTTTCAGGGAGGCGGGTATGAGCGAAGACGATTTCGGCGATTTGCGCCGCAGGGACACGGAACGCCACCTGCTGGCCGCAGTGGACGAATCCGACAATTCCAAGCGGACGGTGATGTTTCTGGCTGATTTTTTCAGTGATTCCCCGAATGTTTTTATCACCCTGCTCTCCATCATCCCCGAGCCTTCCGAGGATTTCTTCCCCACCGAAACGGAGCGCCAGGCATGGTTGCAGGAAAAAGAATCCCAGATGCAAAAAACCCTGGCCGGGTACAAGGAACTCCTCATCGGCGCCGGCTTTCAGGATGGCCGGATCGAGAGCCGCCTCTCCATCCGGCCCTGCACCTCCATCGGCGACGCCATCCTGGAGGAGCAGGAAAAGCTCCGCTGCTGCATCGTGGTGGTGGGCCGCCGGGGCATCTCCCATAGCGAGGAGTTTGTCTTTGGCTCCACCTCCAGCAAGATCCTGCATCATGCCAAACACTGCGCCGTCATGGTGGTGGAATAAGGAGAACAGGCTATGATCATCGGTGTGCCCAAGGAGATCAAGGAAAAGGAGTTCCGGGTGGGGATCGTGCCGTCCGGGGTCAAGGGGCTGGTGCAGGCAGGACACACGGTGCTGATCGAGCAGGGCGCCGGATCGGGCAGCGGCATCGCGGACGGGCAGTACCGCGCGGCCGGGGCCGGGCTGGCGCCCTCGGCGGCCGAGGTCTGGGCAAAGGCCGACCTGGTCATGAAGGTCAAGGAACCGCTGCGGCCGGAATATCCATTGCTGAAGCCCGGCCTGATCCTCTACACCTACCTGCATCTGGCCCCGCTGCCGGAGCTGACCCAGGTGCTCCTCGATGCCCGGGTGACCGGGGTGGCCTACGAAACCGTGCGGCTCGACAACGGCGCACTTCCGCTCCTTGCCCCCATGAGCCAGGTGGCAGGAAGGATGGCCATCCAGGCGGGCGCCCATTTTCTGGAAAAGGAGGCGGGCGGGCGCGGGGTGCTGCTGGCAGGGGTGCCCGGCGTGGCGCCGGGACATGTCACCATCCTGGGGAGCGGCACCGTAGGGGTCAATGCCGCCCAGATGGCGGTCGGGCTTGGCGCGGAGGTTTCCATGCTGGGCCGCAATCTGCCCAAGCTCGCGGAACTCGACAGCCTGTTCCGGGGCCGGGTCACAACCCTGGCCAGCAGCCAACAGGCCATCGAAGAAGAGCTTGCAAAGGCCGATCTGGTGGTGGGCGCGGTGCTGGTGGTGGGCGCATGCGCGCCAAAACTGATCAGCCGGAAGATGCTCGGTCTGATGCCGCAAGGATCGGTCATCGTCGATGTGGCCATCGACCAGGGCGGCTGCGCCGAGACCTCCCGCCCCACCTATCATTCCGATCCGGTCTACGAGGTGGATGGGATCATCCACTACTGCGTGGCCAACATGCCGGGCGCGGTGCCGCGCACCTCCACCTTTGCCCTGACCAACGCCACCCTGCCTTATTGTCTGGCCATGGCCGACAAGGGGTTCGACCGCGCCATGCGGGAAGACCGCGCCTTATTGCGGGGGGTGAATGTGCACCAGGGGAAACTCGTCAGCCGGGAGGTTGCCGACTCGCAGGGCAGGGAGTGGAGCGAGATTTCTTTCTGACCGCGCCTTGCCGGAAAACCATGCTTGATCCCGTTCAGCCTTGGCTCCGCAACACTGCCAGTTGCCGGTCATGGGTTTTTGCCAGCACAAGCAGGGCCAGGATCGCACCCAACAGGGCAAGCCCCATGTCCGACTGGGTATCCCAGATATAGCCCTGGGTGGCGAGAAAGGCGTCGGCCCCCGTGCCGGAAAGCACCGCCACCCCCCACTCCAGCAATTCGTAGAAGGCGCTGAGCGCCAGGCAGACGCAAATCACCAAAAAATTAAGCCACCTCCGCCCGCTGACCACCGCCTTGCGGAGCAGGATCTCCCTGGCCACCATGGCCGGGATGAATCCCTGGGCGAAGTGGCCCACCTTGTCGTAGTTGTTGCGCGGCCATCCGAACACCTCCTTGAGCCAGTTGAAAAATGGCTCCTCGGCATAGGTGTAATGGCCGCCCTGCATCAGAATCAGGCTGTGGATCAGGATAAGGATATAGACGAGGGGGGTCAGGGGAAACCGGCGTCGGGTGACGACAAGCACTCCGCCCCCGATCAAGGCGGGAAGCACCTCCAGAAACCAGGTGTAGAAATCTTTCGGCGCAATGGCGGACCAGATCAGCGCCGCCAGATACACAACCGCCCAACTCACCGCGCCCATGCTAATCCTTATCCTCCAAGTCGCTGAAATCGCGCCGGATCTTTTCCAAATGACTCCGATAGCCCTCGGCATCGCCGTACTCCAAAAATTTCCCATACCGGCTGTGCACGGAGGCCTGGAGGCGGGCATGCTTGATCGGGCACCAATACTGCTCGGTGCGGCCGGCGATCTCCCGGATATAGGCGATCAGCCCGTTGACATAGCTGCAATACATGCAGTTGAGCTTTTCGATGAAGTTCAGATAGGCCAGGGCTTGATGATCGATGACGATATAGCGGCGCCGCTTTACCCTGGGGATGGAGTAGGCCCGGAAGCACACGGCCTGAAAAACCGTAACCGACAGATCGAGAATCAGGGCCGGGATCAGGATGAACCAGATAAACGGCGCGGTGAGGATGTTGAGCAGGGGTGCCTCGGCCAGATAGCGGGACAACCGCTGCATCAAGGCCCGATGCTGCTTTTTAACCTCCGCCTCGAAACGAACCTTGCGGCCGACCACGCGGTAGTAAAACTCCGCCTCCTTCTTTTCAAACTCCTCAAGAAGCTCTTGTTCCAGCTTCTTCATTGCCTCGAGCAGGGCTTCTATCCGGTTATCCATCGCTCTCCTTGCGCCGTCTCTTCACTGCCGTTGCTCCGGATCGCTAACCGGAAAAGCCCTTCGCCTGTTACCCACAAAAAAAGCAGGTTGGTCCACTTGGGCCAACCTGCTTTGGAAATACCTCGCCTTGCCGCGCTTCCGTAACCGGATCAATAGCTGGGGCGGCGGCGTTTCTTGTCTTTTTTCTTCACCTCGGCCTGGTTCACCTTGAGATCGCGGCCCTTGAGCGGCATCTTGTTCAGAGCCTTGATCGCCTTATCCGCCTCGGAGTTGCTGGGCATCTCGATAAAGCCGAAACCCTTGGACTGCCCGGAAAACCGATCCTTGACCAGACTGATGCTGGCGACTTCGCCGTATTGAGAAAAAAGCTCTTTCAGCTCTTCTTCGGTGACCCCAAAAGCAAGATTGCCGATATACATATTCATTGGTACATCCTCCCTCATGTGCATGCATAACAACCGCTATCAAAAAACCCAACGCACAGAATTGGCGGATAGCGCAACGGCCAACAATTGGCCCATCCGGAGACGTGCAAAAAAATTAAGGGACCGGTGCGCGGTCCCTCATCACACATCTTCAGGTACTGTCACACGGAGCCGGCGCCTCGTAAAACGGGAAAACAACCGGTTCCGTTCCCTGTCTATAGCACGGATTGGGGTAAATACTCAAGCTTTTTCACGATTTTACACATAATGACAACAAGTTACGCAGAAGCGACGGGAAGCCATTGTCCCAGGAGCTTGCGCAAAAGCTCTTTTTTCACCGGCTTGGCAATATAGTCGTCCATGCCCGCCTCCAGACATTTCCGCCGGTCTCCCTCCATGGCATGGGCGGTCATGGCGATGATCGGCAGCCGCTTTCCCCCTTGGGGCTCCCGGCTCCGGAAGGCTTTCGTCGCCTGGTACCCATCCAGCACCGGCATCTGGCAATCCATGAGCACCAAGTCGTAGCGGTTCTCCGCCAGTGCGGCCAGCGCCTGTTCCCCGTTCTCGGCAAGATCGACGGTCAACCCCATACCGGTGAGCATCTTGCCGGCCACCATCTGGTTGACCTTGTTGTCCTCCACCAGCAGAACATGGCCCAGCAAGGCGCCTTCCGCCTGGGCTTCCGCCTTTTTTTGCTCCTCGCTCTCCGCGGTCATGGCCGCCACGGGAAAGTCCAGCTCGCACCAGAAGGTGGAACCCCGTCCCGGCTCGCTCTCCACCCCGATCTTCCCGCCCATCATCAGGACAAGCTGACGGACAATGGCCAGACCCAGACCGGTGCCGCCGTACTTCCTGGTGGTGGAGCCGTCACCCTGGGTAAAGCTCAGGAAGAGATCCTTCTGTTTTTCCTCGGGGATGCCGATGCCGGTATCACGGACCTCAAGCCGCAGCATCACCCGGGAAGCGAAGGCGGACAGGCACAGCACCCGCACCCGCACCTCGCCCTGATGGGTGAACTTGATGGCATTGGTCATGAAGTTGGTCAACACCTGCCGCATCCGGGTCGGGTCGCCCAAAAGCATCTCGGGCAGCCGGGGGTCGATCTCCGCGATCAGGGCGATATTCTTGGCCTGGGCCTGACTGGAGAGCAGGGTCACCAGCTCTCCAGTCAAAGCCCGCAGGCTGAAGGGGATATCCTCCAGCAGCAGCTTGCGGGCGGCGATCTTGGAAAAATCGAGGATATCGTTCAGGATGGACAGCAACGCCTCGGCCGAGGAATAGGCCGTTTTCACATAGTCGATCTGGTCTCCATCCATCCTGGTGTCCTGCAAAAGCTGCAGGGTGCCGAGGATGCCGTTCATGGGCGTCCTGATCTCATGGCTCATGTTGGCGAGAAACTCATCCTTGGCCCGGCTCGCTGCCTCGGCGGCGTCACGGGCCTGGATCAACTCGTCTTCCGTGGCCTTGCGCCGTTCGTTCTCGGTAATCAGCTCCAGGTTGAGGGCCTCGCTTTCCTCGCTGGCCTGCCTCAGGTTTGCCACCAGGGCATCGTTGGCAAAGCGCATCTCCAGGGCGGAGACCAGGGATTCCTGCACGCGGGTTGCCGAGTTGATGAGCATCAGGGTGTACAAAACGACGATGCTGGCCATGACGGTATAATACTGGCCGCCAAACTGCAGCAGCAGCCAGACAAAAAGCGACAGGGGACAGAGAATGTACGCATAATAGAGCTTGCGCAGGGGGGAGAGGATGGGGATGGCGCCGGCGGTGAGCCCGGCAATAATAAAAAATACCGCCATCTGTTCCATGATGGCATCAGGCTTGAAAAACAAGATCACGCCCAGCCCCCACATGATGCCGGTGAGGAAGACCATGAAGATATAGACCTGCACGCTGGCCAGGGTTCTGGGTTCGCTCTGTTTCTTCTTTCTGTGGTAAGAGAAGATGGCGGCAAGTTTGATGAGAAAAAGCACGGTCATGCCGGCCAGCCAGCCCTGCAAAACCTGGGGGGCAATCACCGGCCGCACCATGATGCTCAAGGCAACAGCCAGAATGAACGCCGTGATATTGCTGGAGTATCCGGAATCAAGCACCAGCCGGAGCAGCTCGTCCGTCACCGGCCCGCGGCACTCTTTTTCCCCGTGGCTGTAATCCAGAAAAAATGTGAGCATACCGGATGCTATACCCTGTCCATCAAATGATTTCAATGGTTCCGGGTTTGCCTGCCACAACCTCGCCGATGATGCCGAAATCCAGGGGATAATCCCGCTTGCCCAGCCGCTCGGCAATGGAGTTGATCCCCTCGGGGGAGGCGGCAATGAGCAACCCGCCCGAGGTTTGCGGATCGACAAGGACCATCTCCATGGGGTCCAGCTCCTCCAAGGAGCTTTTCATATGCGGGGCGTAGAAGGCCTTGTTCTTGTGGGCCCCCTCCGGGATGATGCCCATGGAGGCATGGTGCAGGGTCTCGGGCAGGATCGGCACGGCCCGCGAGTCGATGCGGATGGCCACGCCCGAGGCCAGGGCCATTTCGTAGAGATGCCCCACCAGCCCGAAGCCGGTGATGTCGGTGCAGGCATGCGGACCCACGGTCTGCATGAGCTGGGCCGCCTCCCGGTTCAGGGTGGCCATGACCTGGGTGATCATGGCCTCGGTGCCCCGTGCGGCCACGCCGCCCTTGAGGGCGGTGGAGAGGATGCCGGTGCCCAGGGGCTTGGTAAGGAGCAGCAGATCGCCCACTTGAGCCCCGGAGTTGAGGATCACCCGGTTGGGATGCACCACCCCGGTTACGGAGAGCCCGTATTTCAATTCGGGGTCTTCGATGGAGTGCCCGCCCACCAGCAAGGCCCCGGCTTCCTTGATCTTGTCCAGCCCGCCGCGCAAAATCTCCTGCAGAACGGACCTCCCCAGCTCCTTGATGGGAAAAGCCACCAGGTTCATGGCCAGGAGCGGTTTGCCGCCCATGGCGTAGACGTCGGAAAGCGCATTGGCTGCGGCCACCTGGCCGAACTGGTAGGGATCGTCGACAATGGGGGTGAAAAAATCCACCGTCTGGATGAGGGCGGTGTCGTCGTTGAGACGGTACACCCCCGCATCCTCGCCCGTTGCCGCGCCGGCGATCAGGTTCGCATCGGTGGGCAGGTCAAGGCCGCACAATAATTGGTCCAGGTCCCCCGGACTCAATTTGGCGGCTCAACCAGCGGCTTTGACGGTGCTGGTCAGTTTGAGTTTGGTCATTGTTCCTTCCATAAATTGGGGCGGCGCAAGCCGTCCCTCCATTTTCCCCATTGTCACGCAGCCGAGCACCGGAGAGGCTGCCGAAAAAGGGCTTTGCACTGTTTGAGGCGCAGCCGAGTTTGCAAAGCCCCGGCAGCATCGAGGAGCACAGGGCATCCCGCCTTCGGCGGGACAAGTGGCGGGGTGCCCTTTCTTTGGTTCGTTTCTTTGGGCAAGCAAAGAAATGAACAGAAACCATATTGAAGCACATTCAGAGTTATTACGAATCCAACTTCCTCGGTATCTCGCGATAAACCCCTTCCGCTTCCTTACAAAAAATCCGGACAATATCGATCCCGGCTGCACCCAAAATAGACTGCACCGCTGCCAATTGCGCCGGGGCAAAGGTTATGGCCATGCCGCAATCCCCGCTGATTTCCCGGGGCACAGGCACCACATCCAGGGCGATGTTGCCCTGTTTGAGCAGCTGTTCCGCCTTGAGCACATAGTGGATGGAAAAAAAAATAGCCACATACGATCCGGTCGGGTGGCATTCATTCTGGGCGACTGTCATGAAGCCCCCCCTCCCTCGACGGGAGGGGGCGGGGGGGTGGGTGAACTTGCCGACAGCCTCACCTCCTGCACCTTCCCCCTCACCCTATCCCTCTCCCGCAAGGGGAGAGGGGGTTTTTTTGCATGTTGCAATTTTCTCATCGGGCAATGCCGGATTGCTGCTTTCATAGCTGAAAAAATCAGAGGCAGATACATCAAACCTCCGCCATCTCCTCTTTCGAATCCCGGCCAAGCAGGGCCTGAACCGCCTCACCGCAGGGCTTGTCCTCGTAGATCATGGCATACACCTGCTCCAAAATAGGCATCTCCACCCCGATCTTTCGGGCCAGGGCCATGGCGGATCGGGTGGTTTTCACGCCCTCGGCAACCATCTCCATCTCGGCAAGGATCTGCTGCAATGTCTTGCCCTGCCCGAGCTTGAGACCAACCTGCCGGTTCCGGCTCAGATCCCCGGTACAGGTAAGGACCAGATCGCCCATGCCCGCCAGGCCGGAAAAGGTGAGGGGCTTGGCGCCCATGGCCACCCCGAGGCGGGTGATCTCGGCCAGCCCTCGGGTGATGAGGGCGGCGCGGGTGTTGGTGCCGTAGCCCAGGCCGTCGCAGATGCCCGCTGCAATGGCCACGATGTTCTTGAGCGCCCCGCCCAGCTCCATGCCGATCACATCGGTGCCTGCGTAGACCCGGAACCGTTCGGTGTGAAAGATATCCTGAAAAAACCTGGCCCCCTCGATGGTGGGGGCCGCGACCGTCACGGCGGTGGGGATGCCTGCGGCCACCTCCTTGGCAAAACTCGGCCCGGCCAGCACCCCGAGCTGCCCCTTGAAATCCGGACACAGTGAGGCCAGCACCTCACCCATCACCTGATTCATGGTGAGCAGGGTCTCGTTTTCAACGCCCTTGGTGGCGGAGATGATCGCGGCGTTGGGAGCCAGATGGGGAGCAAGGAGGGTGAACACCTCCCGGTAGACATGGGAGGGAACCACCATGACCACCACCGATTTCCCGGAAACAGCCTGGGCCAGATCAGCGGTGGGGCGCACCGTGGTGGGCAAGGGAAAGCCGGGGAGGTAGGTGGTATTTTCCCGATCCAGGAGGAGACCGGCCACATGCTCCGGCCGATGGGCCCAGAGATCCACACTGAACCCCTTGTCGCCAAGGAGCTTGGCCAGAGCGGTTCCCCAGCTCCCTGCACCTATAACTGCTATCTCCCCGGGATGGCTCATGGATATCCTGTGACTCTTTGTGATGTCGGTCAACCGCCTGGATCGCCCTGCGTCATCCGCGGGAGTGGCGAAATATTCTTATGTAATTTCCACACGATACGTGCATGATTCATCTCCTTTGTTCCTGCACGGAGCTGAATCATCATGCTTGCACGTCAGATAGCGTCCTTCCGGAATGAATCTTCTGCCCATGCCCTCGATGATTCCTCTGTCGAACTCACAGGGATAAGGGTTATCACAGGTAAAAAGAAAAGAACCGTTCTGGGATTTCTGAAACATATAGTTGCCGATTTTTCCGCCTCGGTGATTCATGTAATACGCCGTGTTGATTGAAGCAAACGCTGTTTCAAGCGAGTCGATATCCGGCGGAAATTGCGCATCCAGGGGAATCCTTGCACCGATGCAATACAAGGTGAATGGACCGACATCCTCGGCAATTTTTTTAAAAGCATTCAGCCATGCTTGCTGAGAATACCAATTTCCTTTTTCCGGGTTTGTGATTCCGTTTTCCTGCAAGATCCGCAAGGCCTTGTTTTTCGCCCCTCCCATCCCATTCACGAATGCGAGAACGGCTTGCCCGCTTACCTCAACACCATCTTCAATTGATTGAAATTGAGTCATTTATTTTCCATCAACAGCG
>JAJZPC010000015.1 GCA_021811385.1 Deltaproteobacteria bacterium
TCAGGATAACGAGAACCTCGTCGCGGCCGAAATGCGGTACAATCTCGGCGCCCTCGGAAAGGGCCTTACGCAGCTTGGTGCCGGAGAGGATAACGCGATCCTCCTTGGAGTGCGGGCAGGTACGCAGAGAAGCCATACCGTCGCACTTGTGGCAGTAGAAGGTCCAGTCGATCTTCAGCGGCATGCACTTCAGAGCCTTGCCTTCGGCCAGATTCTGGGGGATTTTGTCGAAGATGGTCTGAGCCTCGAACAAGCCGTAGAAATCGCCAACGCCGGCATGGTCACGACCGATGATCATCTTGGTGATGCCGTAGTTCTGACGGAAGGTTGCATGGAGCAGAGCCTCGCGAGGACCGGCGTAACGCATATCCAGGGGGTAACCGGCCTGGATGACGTTGTCTTTTACGAAGTAATGCTCAACCAGGCAGTCGATAGCCTTTACGCGAACCTCAGCGGGGATATCGCCCTTCTTCAGGTTGCCGATCAGAGAGTGGATCAGAACGCCGTCACATACTTCAATGGCGATCTTGGCCAGGAACTCATGGGAGCGGTGCATGGGGTTACGCAGCTGCAGGGCGGCAACGTCGGACCAGCCGCGCTCTTCGAACATGGCGCGAACTTCAGCGGGGGTCAGGTAAACGCCCTTGTACTTGGCAGGATACTCGCCCTCGGAGAGAACCTTTACCGGACCAGCCAGGTTCACTTCCTTCTGAGCCATAACCATCTTGACGCCCGGATGATCTTCCATGGCGATCTTCCAGAACTTGTCGTCGGCAGACTCTTCGCCTTCGCCCTTGAAGACCTTCTCACACTCCCACTTCTTGTCAGCCTCGGTCATCTCGAACTTCTCGGTGATCTTCATGGTGGCGTAGATCTCGCCATCAGCCTCAAGAGCAACCTCGTCGCCAACCTTGATCGCATCGGCATCGGCCCTGGAAACATCCAGGGTGATGGGCAGGGGCCAGAAGGTGCCGTCAGCCATGGTGAAATTCTCAACAACGCCCTTCCAATCCGCCTTGCCCATGAAGCCATTCAGCGGAGAAAAACCGCCGATGCCCATCATGATCAGGTCGCCTTTGGCGCGGGCGCTGATTTTGATCTTCTTGAGGCCTTTGGCTTTTTCCTGCTCAGCGGTACGCTCACTGCCGTGCAGCAAACAGCATACCAGACCTTTTCCACCATGGGGAGCGACTAACTTAGACATGATCGAGTCTCCTTTTTATAATGATAAAGAAAATATTGAAAGAATGCACAATTGCACAATGAACACGGATTCAGTTTGACGATCAGGTATACGAGAGGCCCAAATGATTGTCAAGCAAAAAGTCGTCCGTAAAAAAAACAAAAAACGCCTTGCCGCCAGATTCCTGGCGTTGGGGCGCTTTTCTTTTCGGGCTATTAATGAACGGGGAAATCAGGAGGGTGGACCGCATGCCCAGAAGTCTCTGGACGCATCTCTAGTGTTCGTTGCCTGACCGCCGTTTTTTTCATTGCAGGATCAGACAACGCTTTCGAAGCATCAACTACAGGGACAGGGTTTTACGCCTGTTCGTCAAAAAGCAGACCGGTCAATTCCTGGAGCTTTGCCCGCAGCTTGAGCGCCTCTTCCGAGGGGAACTGCCTCACCAACTCGCCGCTCTTGCTGTCGCTGACTTGCACCACGACCTCGTTTGGCTTCTCGAGCACCCGGAAATTAAGCCTGGTGTTCCCCAACGCGTCGAGACGCTGTTGCATCTCTTCCACCGCCTTGGCGATCTCCTTGGCGTCGGCAGGCTTCGCCTGTGCCTTGGGATGCAGCTCTTTTTCCCCCAGGGCGGGACGGGACGATTCACCGCCCTTGGCCACTGCGGTTACCTGGGGTTTCACCCGGTCTTCCCTTTCCACTGCCGCAGGTGTTACCGCTACGCCAATTCCCTTGACTTCGGTATTTACGCTGACGTCCATGACATACCTCCACCCGTTTTTTCCATTTTCCCCTACATTCTGCTGCTGAGATATCTGGGCCGGGGAACAAGGCCCTTGTTAATATTGTACCCCTGCAATGCCTCCTTTCCCTTGCGCATTGCCTGGAGCTGCTCTTTCAATTTCAGCTGGTGAGCCAGGATAAGCTTTCGCAGCACATCCTCCTCGGCCAGCAATTTTGCCATGATTTCCCGGACACGGACGACACACCCATGGTCATCCTGCCCCCAAGTAACAACCATCTCAAGCATCCGGGCCAGCCCCCTGAAGGCCTGCTCCCTGCCCTGCCGCCAGGAAAGAAGATCTTTACACTCTCCGGCAAGAAGGGCGTCCCGATGCTCCTGCTGCATGGCGCCAAAATCGTCCGCCGCCCGGAGAAACTCCTCCAGCAGGCCATGGACAGGCGCGTCGCCCATCACTTCGTTCGGAGCCGACATCTTCATCGCAAGCACCTGATTTAGATGGAAACAGAGAGCCCGCCCACGGCCATCTGGGGCTGACAGTTATCATAATCCGGCCGCTTGTTGGTTCTCGGCGCAACGACCGGCCTCGCTGCGGCAGCCTTCGCCGCGACCTCATCACTGCCGGCCTCCACGGCATTAACACCATTCAGCTCCACGCCCGACTCCCGCATGGCGGTTTCCTCCCAGATCTGCTTGAGCCGCTCCAGGTAGGACCGGGCCTGACGCAGCACCTTCACATCCTGGGACACCGAAACCCTGGGCAGCTCGGTCAGGATTGCCCCATACAGCCCCCGCAAAAACCGGGCTGCCTCGGAATGATCCTCGGACTTGATCGATGCCTGAAGCTCGGTGATGATGGCAATGGCCTTGCCCAGATTTTCCCCGCGTTTTTTGGGGGTCTGTTCCCGGATCCCTTCCTCGGCAAGCTCCAGATGCACCAGCACCCGTTCATACAGCATGTGGATCAGCTTCACAGGCTGGATCTCCGCCTGCTTTTCCGTCGTCCGATAGGCATCCAGCACTTTTTGCCCGACCATGCGCACTTCCTCCTCATCAGGTTGTAATTGATACACAGCCACTCGCCCCGGTCTCATTATTGGGAACTGTCGGACAGCAAATTGCTCAGGCTGCTAAACTGCCCGGTCAGATAGCTGCCCATTGACTTCATTTGGCTCATGTACTGATCCAAAGAAACAAACTGCTTGGTCAAAATGTCATAGCGCCTATCGAGCCGTTCCGTCTCGGTTTCGATTCTCAGTTGAAGATCGTCGATGCGGGTCTGGGCTGCGGTTTTTTCCGCCGCGATCTGGCCGCTGCCGCCGGTCACCTCCCGGAGATAGTCATTGACCGTATCCGCAAGACCCGTAATCCCGGCGGCCTCGTCGCCCAGAAAAAAGGCGGAGACACTGTCCGGCGCTCCGGAAATGGCCGCGGCGATGGTGGCTTCATCGATGGAGATGGTGCCGTCGCGGTTAAACTCAAGGCCCAGATCGAACAGGGTCGTGACCAGCCCTTTGCTGTCCGCCTTGATCGAGCTTGTCATGATATTCTGAAGCACATAGGGCAGATCCCGCAAGGTGGTGCGCGCCAGGATGCCGAAATCCTCGGTTGCCTCGTCATAGCCGGTGTTTCTGGCGATCTCCTGCACCGCGGCATTATAGGCGTCCACCAGATCAACGATCATCTCCTGGATGGAGGCGTTGTTATTGGCCACCGAGACCGTGGAAGGTCCAGTGGCCTGCAAAGTCAAGGTAATGCCGGACAACACATCGCTTATGGTATTGGTCTGCCGCTGGTAGCTTACGCCATCAATGGTAATCTTGGCGTTCAGGGTCTCGCCGGTCGCCCCGCCCACAGGCACGGCCATGGTCAGATCAGGCACCTGCGCCAGCATGGTGATTTCCTTGTCCTTCCCGGTGCTGTTGGCCTTGAGCACAAGCTTATAGGGATTGGTGGCCGAGCCGTCGTTGATGATGGAGGCGGTCACGCCCGGATTGCTCGTGCTGTTGTTGATCAGATCCCGCAACTGGCTCATGGTGGTGTCGGCGGCGACGCTCAACGTCATGGTCCCGGTTCCGACATTGAGGGCAAAGGTTTTTGCCGGGGGGGTAAAGGCCAGGGTCGTATTATTGGTGGTGATGGCGACCCGATGGGATTCACCTGTTGCCCCAACCGTGTCGGAGGCGATACGCAGATAGGTTTGCCCGCTCAGCACATAGGTGGAGGCGGTTACCTTGCGGCCATTTGCACCGGCGCCGACATTTTCCGGGTCGCTATTGATGGCCGAGACCAGCTCGTTCATGGTATCGACCGTGGAAGTGGGGCCCACCGGAACCGTGATGGTGCTGGAACCGCCATAGGTGATGACCAAATTGCCGTCCGCAGGGGCAATATTAGTTACGGCCGGATCGGCCACGCCGGTGGTGGATTCCTGGGTGGTGGGCACATAGATCTTGGCGGTCTCGGAGGCTACTCCACCGGACATCCAGGTGCTCTTGGTGGCGATCCGGTCAACGGTCACCGGGGTGGACTGTACTGCGGTGCCGTCCGCTACCGTGGCGCTGAGCACGGATGTGCTGGAGCTGGAAACCGTTCTGGAGATAAAGGTGGAGGAGAGGGAGAGATCGAGCGCCGCGCTCTTCATGGTCAGCAGCTTGTTGTTGACCACGGTGAACTCGTTGAGCTGGGACTCTATTGCCGTCACCTCGCTTTTCTTGCGGGTAATGGCCTGTTCGTCCACAGCGCGCAACTGCTCGAGCATGCTTTGCAGCTCAAGTCCGGAGCCAACTCCGAGCGATGAAATCGTACCTGTTGCCATGGGAACCTTCCTTATTCAGCGGGCAGTCCGGCATCCGCACAAGATGAAAAAATCCTCTCAAACAGACGCAACCATATCTTCCCCTGATAATCGTATCGGCATTCCCAGCCCGTTCTTGAATATTTTCACAAAAAAAGGGGCGGCAGCTGTTTCCAGCCACCGCCCCCTGTTGAGATTTCTGTTTCACCAAGATCGGTCCGTGGTGTCCAGCCCTTGAATTTACCTTGAACCTTTCACCTCGGACCTTTCTCCTTCTCCCCTTACCCCTGCAGCAGGCTCAAAACGGTCTTCGAGCTGGCATTGGCCTGGGCCATGGCAAAGGAGCTTGCCTGGTTCAGGATCTGCATCTTGGAGAAGTTCGCAGCTTCCTCGGCAAAGTCAACGTCGCGGATGGAAGATTCAGCCGAAGCGATGTTTACTTTGGTGGCAGAAAGGTTGGCAATGGTGGAGGTCAACTGGTTCTGTACAGAACCGAGGTCGGACCGCACCTTGTCCAGATCCTTCAGTGCCGAGTCGGCAACCGAGATCGCAACCTGGGCGCCTTCCTGGGTGAGAACGCTGACGTCAGCCAGACGGCTGGTCGTGGTCCCTCCCACCTTGGTGCCGGCTACACCACCGGCATTGGCAGCCAGGGTGGAGCCCGCCGCGATGATCGAATCCTTGGCAAGGGTCTGAATAAAGGCCAGGGTATTGGTCCCTGAAGACTTATAATCAGTTTCCAAGGTGGTTCCGGCCTTGAGCAGGAACCCGCCGGACGCATAGATATCGTTGGCGAGAATCGTGCCCTGCTGCATGGTTGAACCAGAGAAGAGAATGGAGCCTTCCGTCAGGGTTACCGCACTCTGCAGGGTCAAGGCATTCGTTGTCTTTACCGCGCCACCGAGGGTCGAACCGTTGGCCAGGGTCGAACCGGAAATGATGGTTGATCCAGATTCCAAGGTCATGGACACCGTGGTAGTGATAAGACCAGCACCAGAGCCTACTGTCACATCGCCGCCCAGGGTCGAACCGGCCTTGAGCGTCAAGGTGGCGTCGTCGGAATCGATCAAGATACTACCGGTCTTGAGCGTCATGTCTTCGGTCACCGTAATGGCACTGGAGGCTACGATATCGCCGTAGAGATACGAACCAGCCGCAAGTGAACCGTTTGCGGCACCTCCGGCAAAAACAGAATCCTTGGCAATAACCATATCGGCGGCCAAGGTGAAGTCCCCGCTGGTCACAATATCAGCGGAGAGCATCGAACCGGCAGCAATGGTGGAGCCGCTGGAATCCCGGATCGCGGTGGTAACCAAGGTGCCGGCCTTCAGGGTGCTGCCACTGGCGAGTACGGACCCTGTAGCCAGCTTGCTGGCCTGGGTAACGGTGACATCGGCATTATTCAGCACTGTGCCGCCCAGGATGGTGCCGGATTTAAGGGTCGAGGCCGAGCTGATCGAAGAGCCGGCCTTGATCGTTGAATCCACTGTGGTGGTGATATTACCACCGCTCGCGATGACACCGGTAATGTCGACACCGGCGGTTGACCCTGCCTTGAATACCGACCCAGACGCAATGTACGACCCGGCAGTCAAAGTGGAATCGATGGAGGTGGTAAAAGTAGCAGACGCAGCCAAACTCGCGGTAAAGCTGGTTGCCGAACCAGAGGCAAGATCCGTGACCAGCAACTCGTTGGAGCCGGCCTGGTTGAGCTTCACATAGCCAAAGGTCGATAGCTGGGATGCGCCCAAAGCCGTGCCGGTGGAGCCGCTTACCTTGATAGCCCGGCCATCGATGGAGCTCAGGGTCATTTTGCCGTCGGCGCCGACACTGGCGATAACACCATGGTCCGCGGTCTTGTTGTTGATCGCCTTGGCCAAGGCGCCGTCGCTGTCATTGGCAGCAACGTTTACCGCGCCGATGGTCACACCGTTGATGGAAAAATCAGACCCGGTGGTGCCAACTGCCACGGCGGCATCGGTTGTGGACTTCACTACCGCCGAAGCGGAAATTCCGAGAACATCGGAAAGCTTGTTGATGGCGTCGGCCAGAGCGCCCATGCCGTTGCCGGCCTTGTTGCTCGCCTGAATATCCACCGCCTGCAAGGTAAAAGATTTGCTCTGCAGATTGCTGTAGATGGAAAGCTGCACCGTACCGCCAGCCGTGTTAGTCAGCTCCAGCTTACCGGTGGTAACATGACCAACCTTGGTGGACTCGGATGTGCCGATGGAGATATTGACTGTTTCACCAGAATACGCGCCCACCTGGAATTTTTTATTAACAAAGTTCCCGGAAAGCAGTTTCTGGTTGTTGAACGCCGTTGTTTTGGCGATGGTGTCAAGCTCTTCCAGGAGCTTGGTGATGTCGGACTGAATCGCCTTGCGGGATTCAGTGGTCTGCCCGTCCTGGGCAGCCTGAATTGCCTTGGTCTTAACGGTGTTAACGATCTTGATGGATTCATCAAGAGCGCCGTCAGCGGTCTGGACCATGGAAATACCATCATTGGCGTTTCTGACGGCCTGACCAAGACCCAAAAACTGGGACTTCAGGGAGTCGGCAATGGCCATGCCCGCGGAGTCATCCGCCGCACGGTTAATACGCAGACCAGACGACAATTTCTCAAGAGACGCGCTCAAACCGCTGTCATTCTTGATCATATTGGTGTGGGCCGACAATGCTGCTATGTTGGTGTTAATTCGAAGAGCCATTTTCTTCCTCCATGATTTTTAACTGATCGGGAATCCGTTCCCTTCTTTTCGCCTTACATCACATCCATAAATTCTTCGTCGAAGATTATCTCCGTGGGCAGCACCTCCTTCGCCGGTTTCCTGTCGCTTTTATTTATTCGGGTGGGTTTCGTTAAGTCATATCGACACAGGCGGCCAATACTTGATTCTTTTTTTTTCACTTTCTCTTTTTTCGTTGAGAGGATTAGCCGTATCGGTTTAGCTCGAAAGTGAACTGAATTGAAAAAAATGAATGCCTTCCTTAAAGATTCCCGGAGACAACACCGATAGAACCAGCGTGCGTTACAACTCTTTTTTTTACCCCTCATGAGAGGAATAAACCGTGAGTCATCCCGACGAGAGTCTGTTCACCCGCAATCTCGACCTGCTGCGCCGCAATCACCCAGCCATCCATGAATCGCTCAATCAGGATCAAGAACCCATTGGCGAGATTTTCACCTCCCCCTCGGGCAAACCCAATTTGCGAGCCAAAACCAGCCGGAATCAGGATGTAATTTTCCATGATCAGCCGGACCCGGAAACAGAAATCCACACCTACCTCGAAAAAGTAGCCCCAGCCTTTACCGGCGTCGTGATCATGATCGGCATGGGACTCGGATACTCCCCCCTGGCCCTTGTCACCCTGCGAAAAAGCATCCGCAATTTCATCCTGTGTGAACCTGACATGGGCATCTTCAGGCAGGCCTTGGGGGCGCTCGATCTTGCCCCTCTGCTGTCAGATCCCAGAGTCACGTTGAATATCGGCCCGACAGTAGTGGAAAACATCGAACAGGCGCTCCAGCCTGCGGCCAGGACGCTCCAGCTGGAAACCGCCCATATCCTGCGGCACCTTCCCTCGTTTCAATACGATGCCGCTTACGAAGCTTTAAACAAAAAAATCTTCGACTATGCAAACAACCTTAATGTAAGCGGCGCAACGGTCATGAAGCAGGGCAAAAATTTCTTTGCCAACCGCTTTCAGAATATAACAGCCTTGAAGCACCACCGCTTGATCGACGATTTGGCCGGGGCATTCAAGGGGGTGCCCGCAATCCTGGTGGCAGCCGGGCCCTCCCTTGATAAAAACATCCACCTCTTACGGAATATCCAACAGAATGTTCTGATCATGGCCGTGGACACCGCCCTCCCCGCCTTGCTGGCCCATGGCATCCGGCCGCACTTCGTGGCGGCCATTGACGGCGACGAGGTTATCTACGAAAAAATCGCCGCCTGCGCCTCCAGCGCCCGAGGCACCTCGCTCCTGTGCCAAGGCCACGTCACGCCGAAAATTGTAAAAACCTTTCCCGCGGATACGATCTTCTGGGCCTTTTCAGGCAACGAACTGGAACAGTGGCTCTATGAATCGCTGTTTGGCCGCAGGCACACCCTGGAGATGGGCGCCTGGTCCGTGGCCCATTTTAATCTGGCCGCCGCAGTGCTCATGGGCGCATCGCCCATCATCTTTATCGGCCAGGATCTGGCCTACAGCCAAAACCGGGACCATGCCGCCCACACGGTGCTGACCGAAAGCAACCACATGGCCAAAATCCTGCGCGAACAAAATGACGATCTGGTCTGGGTTGACGGCTGGGATGGCGGCAAGGTGCCGACCCACCGGGGGTTTTACGGCGTAAAACGTTTTTTTGAGGAGATGCTGAGCCAGTATTCTGACCTCCATTTCATCAATGCCACCGAGGGAGGCGCCCGGCTGGAAGGCGCCGAACATATCCCGCTTTCCGCAGCCCTGGCCAGCCACTGCGCCGATCAACTTGGTCTCAGCGACACTCTCCGCCTGGCCCTTGAAAGATCTTCCCCGCCGCCCATGGAGAAATTTCACCGGCACGCTTCGGCCATTTTCAAGGATGTCACCGCCCTCCACAAAGCTCTCAAAGAAAACAAAACACGGACTGAACAGGCTATAAAACAGGTAAGCAAACTGGCCCGATCTTCCAAGAAATACCAACAATTCGATGCACTCCCCCTGCCGCTCCGCAAAACGCTGCAAGCCTTGGACGATTCAAACAAAAAAACCGACAGCGCCGGGATAATCTGGCCGCTGCTCTGCGAAATCACCCTGCCCGGACTCAAGGAAAACGAACGGTTGCGGCATGCGCTTTCCGCCTTGGATAACAACCCGCAACGATACCTCGAATGGCTGCAAGGGCATCTCCATCGCTTACAGATTGTCAACAATACCCAGATGGATGCTTTGAATTTCTTCTCAGACCAGCTTTCGGTCTTCCTTGCTTTTCAGGAAAAAGAACAACAACTGAGCAAACCAACCAAGACGACCGATGCGGATGACGACACGCTGTTGGATTTGGCCCGGCTTTACATGGATAGCGGCTACCTGACCCTTGCCGCTCCTGTGCTTGAAAAAATGAAGAGCGCCACAGGCGCCGCGCGACCGGAAGTTCTCTTCTTCCTTGGTTGCATCGCCTCGGAACAACGCGAGGAAGAACGATGCCAGGCTTTGTTTCAAGAGGCGCTGGATCTTGCCCCGGCAATGGAGTCCCGGATCAAAGACTTCCGCACATGGCAAGGAGACAATTTCCTCCGCTATGCCGAAGAATACAGAAAATTTGACAAGGGAACATTCCGCGCCCTCCTTTTCAAGGGCCTGAACTTTTGTTCGGACCATCCCCAGATACTCCATGAGTTGCAAACAGCTTTTGAAGAAGAGATGCAAACATCTGCCTCCATTACGGAGGAAGGCAAAACCGCCATCTTGTACTGGCATGAACATCTCCAGCGCCATCCTTCTCTGTCCGCAAAACTCACCGCGGAACAGCAGGCCATTTTCAGACATGGATACGGCTGCCTCCTCGCCGAGCAAGGCCGACACCAAGAAGCTCTCCCCTGGCTGGAACAGGCCGTCTCGCTCCAAGCAGGCAATCCTGAATATCAGGCATCCTTGACATCGGTACTCTTCGATCTTGGCGATTTTGCAAACGGGGTTCAGCACCTCAAGGCGGCAGTGGAACTCGAGCCAAGCTATGCTTTCCACTGGGAGGAAATCGGCGACTCGTTGCAGGAGGCAGGGCAACATGTTGATGCCCTTGCGGCATACGAGCAATGCATCCTTGCCTTGCCAGCCCGCTCGGGGGTATTAAAGAAAATCGGCGACTGCTATTTACACCTGGGACAACTGGAAGCGGCAAAAACGACCTATGAGCAATTCAAGGCAGCATACGCCCAGAAGGCCTGTTAAGCCGCAGACAGAAATGGATTGGTGTCTTCCATGAAAACAACGGCCATTGTTGAAGCCCGCATGACCAGCACCAGACTGCCGGGCAAGGTCCTTATGACGGCTGGCGGGAAGCCGTTGCTGCAAATCCTCCTGGAACGGCTTTCCCGCGCGAGCCATCTCAACGCCATTACCGTCGCCACCACCGTAAACCAGGCGGATGAGCCCATCGTTTCTCTCTGTAGGGAACTCGGCTTCCCCTGTTTTCGCGGCAGCGAAATGAACGTATTGGAGCGGGTCTGCGGCGCTGCCGCATCCATGAATGCCGACATTGTGGTCGAGATCACCGGGGATTGCCCCCTGCTCGATCCCCGCTTGGTGGATGAGGCGATCGAAACCTTTCTGGCCAGATTCCCGGCCACTCGCTATGTCAGCAACAGCGGGCCGGAGATTTCCATGCCCTGGGGTTTCGACGTGCAGGTGTTCATGGCCGCCGACCTCTACGCCATCAAAGCCGACAACCCGGATGACCAGGATCGGGAACACGTTTCCTGCAGCTTTTACCAGCCGGAAAACAAGGGGAGGTACAACCCCTTCTTTATCCGGTACACAGGGGAACTCAACCGACCGGACCTCCGGGTCACCCTCGATTACCGGGCGGATTACGAGCTGATCCGGGCCGCATACGAAGACCTTGCCCCCAAGAATCCAAACTTCACGGCCATCGAGGTGATCCGCTGGCTGGACGCCCACCCGCAACTGCGTGATGCGGCCATCGCCTGCCGCCCTTGATACCATGATCTTACGCGCCGCAGTCATAGGAGCAGGCAACATTGCCCAAGGATTTGACAACCCGCAGGATGAAACTATCCTCACCCATGTCAAGGGATATCAGAAAAACCCGGCCTTTGAGCTGATCGCCATCCAGGACAGCGACACAGACAAGGCGCAACAAGCAGCTCAGCGCTGGAATATCCCGCTTGCCTGCCGGAATGAGGCAGAGCTTTTCGCCCAAGAACCAGACGTCATCAGCATCTGCACCCCGGACCATACCCATCAGGCCTTGCTGTGGAAATGTTTGGAAAGCAGCGCCAGGCTGATGTTCTGCGAAAAGCCCTTGTGCCATGATACTGCCGATGCCGCTCGATTGGTGGAGGCCTATGCCCAGGCGGGCAAAAGCCTGGCGGTCAACTATTCCCGGCGCTGGCTGCCGTCCATCATGGAGCTTTGCGCCAAGTCACAGGAACAATACGGTCGACTGCTTTCGGCGCGGATCAAATACTACAAAGGCTTTTTTCACAACGGCTCGCATCTCGTCGACCTGCTCGCGGCCTTTGCCACACCGCAGCTCAAAGACGGCGTTATTGTCGCCGCGCTTAATGATTACCAAACCGCAGACCAAACCATCACCGCCGCCTGCACCCTTGCCTCGCCGCTTGGCGATTTCACCTTGATGATCGAAGGCTACGACGGCCGCAAGATGTCACCGCTGGAGCTGGAACTGATCTTCGAACACAAACGGATTCTGCTGGAAGAACTCAATGGCACACACCTTACGGAATCCTCCCTGTGCGCCAACACCTTGTATCCCGATTTCTTTGAATTCTCGGCAAGCCGCACCACAGCGATAGCCTCCGAACAGGCCATGGGCAATGCAATGCGCAACATAGCCGCGCATTGCAACAACGGGGCAGCTTTGGCGTCCACCGGCGAAACCGCCCTGGCGACCCTGCGGCTCTGCCGGCAAATATATTCCCTCAACCACCTGCGTTCCTAAGGAGTCCTGCCATGGCACAACTGGCGATATTGGGCGGCAAACCGATCCGGACCAAACTTTTTCCCGCTTACAACACCATTACAAAAAAGGAGGAAGAGGCTGCGCTGGCGGTCTTGCGCAGCGGCAATCTTTCGCAATTCATCGGTGACTGGTGCGATGATTTCTTTGGCGGCCCCAAGGTCCGGGAGTTTGAAACTGCCTGGTCGCAAAAATTCCAGGCTCGCCACACCGTCAGTGTCAATTCGGCCACCAGCGGGCTCATTGCCGCCATCGGCGCGGCAGGAATCGGCCCAGGCGACGAAGTCATCGTCTCCCCTTACACCATGAGCGCCTCCGCTTCCTGCGCCTTCGCCTACGGTGCGGTGCCGGTCTTTGCCGACATTCAGGAAGACATCTTCACCCTGGACCCGGCCAGCATCGAAGAAAAAATCACCCCCCAAAGCAAGGCCATTGTGGTGGTGCACATCTTCGGCCATCCGGCGGACATGGACCCCATCCTGGCCCTTGCCCGCCGACATCAGCTGACGGTTATCGAAGATTGCGCGCAGGCGCCGCTGGCCACCTACAAGGGCAGGCCGGTGGGCACACTGGGCGACATGGGTATTTTCAGCCTGAATTACCACAAACACATCCACACCGGCGAAGGCGGCATGATCACCACCAACGACGACGCCCTGGCGGAACGCCTCTGCCTGATCCGCAACCACGGCGAAGTGGCAATCGACTCCCTGCCCCACCTCCACGACCTGACCAATCTGTGGGGGCAAAACTACCGGCTCACCGAACTGCAATGCGCCATCGGCATCGAACAACTGAAGCGCCTCGACGGCTACCTGGCGCAGCGCATCAATAACTGCGGCTATCTCGCCCAACAACTCGCCAAACTCCCCGGCATACTCCCGCCGGTTGAATACGCCGACTGCCGTCATGTGTATTATGTGCAGCCGTATAAGTTTCGGCAGGAGCTGGTCGGCGTGCCGCGCAATCTCTTTGTCCAGGCGGTGGCCGCCGAGCTGCCTTCCGCCTATCTGCGGGAAACCACCGGCAAACTCATCGGGGCCGGTTATGTCAAGCCTCTCTACCTGCAACGGATTTATCAAGAAAAAACCGTCAGCCGCTGCTCGTTCAACTGCCCCCGCTACCAAGGCAAGACGTCATACGCCAAGGGCCTCTGTCCCGTGACGGAGCGCATGCACGAAGAAGAACTCTTTACCCATGAATACATGCGCCCTCCCATGGATAAGACAGATCTTGACGATGTGGTGCGCGCCTTTGAAAAAGTATATGAACACCGACATACCCTGCTGGCGCCATGAAAAAAATCCTCTTTGCCGCCCATGATCCGGGAGGAATGAACGTTCTTGCCCCAGTGATCGACTTCTTCGCAACGCAGGAAGAATATGAGGTGCTGCTGGTCCTGCTCGGACCGGCCAGGGGCAAGCACCGCATCCCCGCGGGACGCGCCCGGCTTCTCGACATCCCCAGCGCGCCGCTGCCGGAGTTCCCCAACGAACAGGGGGTGGACCAAAACGACGTTGCCAGGTTGCTGCAAGCCCATGCGCCTGACTGCATCTTCACGGCCACCAGCTACAACAGCACCCTGGAAAAACACCTGATTGCCCTGGGCAGGCAACTCCGTATCCCCACCGCAGCAATCCTCGATTTCTGGGGCAATTACCGGCTCCGCTTTACCGCGGGCCATGACACGCATTTTCCTGATATCATTTTTGTCGCCGACCAGAAAATGGCGACCGGCTTGCAGCAGGAAGGGGTTGATGTCGACATTGTCCTCTGCGGCAATCCCCACCTCAGCCGACTGGCGGCAACCCATGTCCGCCCATCCGCCGCACCGAATCCCACAAAAAAAACATTCCGCTTTTTCTCGGAAAACATCGCCCATTATTTCCCAGACAAACCGCTGAACGAATTTGTCATCGTCGCGCACATCCTCCGCTTCTTGGAGCAAGCGACAATTGAGGCCACCTTCATCATCCGGCCCCACCCCATGGAATCCCCAGCTCCATGGCAGGCTTTTATCAACAAACAGAAACCGGCCAACGCCATTGATCTTTGCCTCGACACCCTGGACTTCAACGCCCTTCTCTCCCAACCATTTACCGCCATCGGCCTGACCTCCATGGCCTTGATCGAAACCGCGGTCCGTGGTATCCCGACCTTCAGCTACCAAATTGCCGTGCCGGATGACGGATATCTTTTTCTTCCTTACGAAGAGTATGGCATCATCCGGTTGCGAGATGAAAAAGATTTGGAGATGCTTCTCGCAACTGATAACATCTTCGCAAGGAAGCTTGCAGACAAAAAACGCGATGAACCTCTGAAGGTAATCCGGCAACATATTACAAATCTATTGGCCGCCCCGAAGCGGACATACTGAGAGGGGAAAAAAGATGGACTCTCGAGATGTTTTTATCCAGGGAAAAAATGTCGCTCTAAAGGCTTTGTCCGAGGATGACGTGACCAACTCCGGCTGGTATGGCTGGTTTAACGATGCCGAGACCACCCAGTTCATGCAGCAGCGCTATTTCCCCAACACCTTGCAAAAACAGCGGAAACATTTTCAGGATGCCATCCTGGGTGCAGCCAACAAGATACAGCTGGGCATCCTGCCCAAAGGCGAAAAGCAGATTGCTGGCGTGATCAGCCTGGATAATATCGATTTTTTAAACCGCAAGGCCGACATCTCCATCCTTATCGGTGAAAGGAGATTTCTTGGCAAAGGGTTGGGAACGGAAGCCATCACACTGTTACTCGGCCACGCCTTCGGGAAATTAAGTCTCCACAAGGTTGGGCTTGGCGTTCTTTCCGGACATACAGCAGCAATCCGCTCCTATGAAAAAGCAGGATTCGTGATTGAAGGAATATTGAAGGATGAGATTTTGCTGGATGGCAAATACCACGACGTCACCAGAATGGGAATTCTGGCTGGGGATTTCAAGGCAAGCCTGTAACCGGAGCAAAGCAATCCGATCTTTTTTATAGCATCCACAGGGTTTCCAGGCCCTGCCCAACACCCACACCTGGCTACGCCAAAAGCCCCCAAGCCAGGGGAGTGCCTCTTTCGATGTCCCGAGTAGCCCGGCGACCGAGCACCGTGTCGAAATAACGGGGCGCCAAGCCGTAGCCGGGCCGAATGGAACGGACATTGTCGCGGGTAAACAGTTCCCCGGCCCGGACATCCCGAACCACGAAGAGCGACCGCCGAAAAACGCGGCTGGCCTGCTCCTCTTCCGTGAGGGTGTAGCGTACCTCACCCAGGGCTTGTTCCGCCTCGCGCACTGCGCTCACCATCGCCTTAAACTCCGCCGGCTCCAGGGAAAATCCGCTGTCCGGCCCACCGGTGGCACGGGAGAGGGTAAGATGCTTCTCGATGACGCAGGCCCCTAATGCCACGGCAGCCACCGGCACAGCAAACCCCAAGGTATGATCGGAAAGGCCTGCAACCACGCCGAAAGCTTCCGCCAGATGCTGAATGGTGCGGAGATTCATGGCCGCTGCCGAAGCGGGGTAGGCGCTGGTGCACTTAAGCAGGGCAACTTCCCGGCTTCCGGCTTGGCGCAAGGTGGCCACCGCTTCATCGATCTCGGCGAGGGTAGCCATGCCTGTGGACATGATCACCGGTTTGCCGGTGGTCCCGATTTTTTTGAGCAACGGCAGGTCAACCAGCTCAAACGAGGCGACCTTGTGGGCCGCCACCCCGATTCCTTCGAGAAAATCCACCGCCGTGGCATCAAAGGGGGTGGAGAAACAGGCAAGCCCCATGCCAGTCGCCGCTTCCAGCAGACGCGGCTGCCATTCCCAGGGAGTGGCGGCCTCTCGGTACAGATCGTAAAGATTCCTGCCCTGCCAGGCAGTACCCTTGATCCGAAACCATTCCTTGTCGCTGTTGATGGTCAAAGTGTCGGCGGTATAGGTCTGGAGCTTGACTGCATCCACGCCCGCCTCTTTCGCCGCCTCGATGATCCGCAGAGCCTGGTCGAAGTCCTGCCCGTGGTTGGCCGACATTTCGGCAATGATGTAGGTCGGATATCCCGCGCCAATTTCACGGCCCTTGATCCTTATTTCCGGCGATTGCATAGTGCTCATCTCGTCTCTCTGCTCCGGTCAATTATCACTCTGCTGTTTTCGCCACAGCCAGATCCGTCCCTGCGCCGTATCCCCGAGCGCCGGCAACTTGAGCGCCAACCTGTTTACCGCAGCATCGTAGGACGGCTCCTGCCCCTCTTCCTGTGCCAGCCAAGCGTTCACCACGCGACTCAAAAAATAATATGTAGCACTGTAGCAATCGACTTTTTCCAGCTGTATCCCTGGAATCTTGAGTTCCCGCAGATCATCGTCCCGAAAATAGATATTGTGCCACGGCGGCGTGATAGCCGGAAGCCCTACCAACTCGCGCAACTCATTGATTTTACCCAACCCGTCCACACTGTTTTCACACATCGCATACACGCCACCCGGCCGCAACAGGCCGGTGATGTCAGCGATGGCTTTCTTCTGAGCCTCCCAGCTCTCGAGGTTAATCAATACTCTTTCCGTATAAATCAGATCATAGCGGGTTTCCAATTCGGGAAGCATGCCAACATCCCCAACCATGAAATCGATCTTGCCCAAAAGCGTTTCTTTGGCGACCAGCGATCTTGCCGCCTGCACCATTTTTTGGGCATAATCAAGTCCGAGAATATCTACCTGAAAACGTTTGGCCAACTCAATCGCCGTAATACCGTTACCGCAGCCAATCTCCAGAATACGCATGCCCTCTTTGACATACTTGGCAATCGCCTCAATTTCGATCACCTTGGCGATCACATCCCTGGAGCCAGACTCTTGACCAAGAACCGCGCGTTCTTCCCAATATTGCTGTATCTCGGCGATGGAACGTTCCTGTTTCTCTTGCATCATAATCCCCTTCTCCCTAGCTGGAGAGCATCATCTCAACGACCCGGCCACACCCCATGCCATCCACCACACCTTGACCGTTTCCCGCCATCCGCCCACGTTGTCCCTGATCCACCAGAAGGACTTCGAGCACATCCGCCACCTGTTTCGTCTGCCATCCATCAAACCAGCCAAGATTGATCGCTGCACCATGCGCTTCCAAATACGCCGCCACTCGTTCCTGGTTATCGGCTAGTACGGTCACCAGCATGGGAACCCCCATAGCTGCCAATTCCCAACAGGTGGATCCGGCCGCGCTGATGGCAAGATCGGCCCATTGCATGAGCGGAGCCATCTCCGTCACCGTCACCATCAACTCTGCGTCAAATGGCGCCTTTTCCAGACGCTTGACCAAATCCTGATGATGAGGATTGAGAGAGCCGCTCACAATCTTCACTTCAAGGTCACTTCTGTCCATGGCCAAAAGCGCATCCACCACCCGGCCACAGACGTTATTCTGATCAGCCCCTCCCATGGTGACGAGAATACGACGGCCTCGTGGGGCTGCAATCCGCTTCTCTTCACGGGCCACGCGAAATTCCCGTCGCAACAGAGCATAACGTGCTCCCAAAAGACGAAGCGTCTCAACACCGGTGTTGTATGTCAACTCCCCCGCATAGGCATTGGGGTTAAGCAGAATATCGGCCTGATACTCCGGCAGATGTCCATAATCATCAATAACCAGCAACGGCCAGCCGCTAGCTCGGAGAGCATCATGGTAATCGGCGGTAAAATGATACCCGTCCAACACCACCCAACCTGATTGTTCCTGCGCTTCTCGCAGCCAGACAAGAACGGCGGCACAATCTGCTGGGTCGGGATGTGAGGCCGACAAAAGATGCAATTGGCAGCCTTCGGCCACAATACGCGCACGCAGCGGTCCGGCGCTGATCCTCCCCCAAAAAACCGCTTTCCCTCCACGCTCTTGCCATTCCCGGGCCAATGCCAGACAACGCATCACATGGCCGGAGCCGATTGCAACATCGGCATCCGCACGAATCACAAGCAGAGGCGCCATTAGGGCAGATCCTTGGTCATTTGCAAGCAATGGGCAAGGACTCGGAAAATTTCGCATAGGAATAGCTGTTCACCCAGGCATCTTCCGAAAAATATTGTTTCTTGAAAACAGCCTCCCGTTCATAGCCTAGCTTTTCAAATACCCGCTTCGAGCCAAGATTGGTGCTGTAGCATCCGGCCGTCACCTTGACCAGGGATAACTGACCGAGGGCATACTCCGTCAACAATCCCACCGCTTCCGTGGCATATCCCTTACCCCAGCAACTTTTTTCTCCTATAAAGAACGAGATCTCCCCGCGTTGGTGATGTTGCAATATTGGCCCCAGCTTGATATTGCCGATATGGAGATCCGTGTTTTTCTCGATGATCGCCAAAAAAATGTTGTCCGGAGCTGCGGTTACGGTTGCGACATAACTCCGCACCGAGGCCAAGGTCTGCACAACAAAACGTGTTTCGAGATAACGGTTGACCTCCGGATCATTCAGCCAATGGCAATATGTGTCTGTGACATCTGCCTGGGTTACAGGGCGCAGAGAAATCTTTTCTCCGAGCAGATGTATTTCCTTCTCCAGCATCTTCATCCTCAGTCCAAGGATTCTTGCAAAGCAGCAACAACCCTGTCCACATCTCTCTTGGTCATGGACGGGAAAAGCGGCAGGGACAGGCACCTTTCATAATACGCCTCTGCCACTGGGAGATCACCGCGTTTCAACCCAGCATGTTGCCGGTAATAGGGTTGAAGATGCACGGGGATATAGTGGACCTGGGTTCCGACACCTTTGGCATGCAAACGCCGCACCAGTTCAGGCCGGGAAACACCTGCCCCGTCAAAATCCACCTGCACCACAAAAAGATGCCAGGCGTGCCGGACAGAATCAGCCACCTCCAAGGGTTTCACCAGCGCAGACAAGCGGGGGGATTCGGCCAGGCCCGCCCTGTAGCACTCGGCCAGGCGTGCTTTTGCTGCAAGGAAATGATCAACCTTTGCAAGTTGACTTCGCCCCAAAGCGCATTGAAAATCCGTGATCCGATAATTATAGCCCAAGGCCTGCATTTCATAATACCAGGGGACAACGTTGCCGGAATCATCGTGCGCCATCTCAGTGTTTTTGAAAGAAAAACCCGAGGCCTCGTTGCGAACCATCCCGTGACCGCGAAAGAGTACCATCCGCTCATACAGAGCACGATCATTGGTCGTTACCGCCCCGCCTTCCCCGGTTGTGATGCCCTTTACGGGATGAAAGGAGAAAACGGTCATCGCGGAATGGCGGCAGCTACCAATCCTGACCATTTCCCCGGAATTGTCCAGATATTCGGCGCCAAGGGCGTGACACGCATCTTCGACTATGCTGACTCCATGTTTGGCAGTCAAAGCAAAGAACTCCTCCATCCTGGCCGGATGCCCACCAAAATGAACCGGCAGTACAACCTTTATGCGGCCATCACTTTGCGCAAGCATCCGCTCGACTTGGTGAGGATCAAGATTGACCGTAAGGGGATCGATATCGGCAAAGTGAACATCCGCCCCGACAAAACGGGCGGCATTTGCGGTGGCCAGAAAGGTGATGGGGCTGGTGACGACACCATCCCCCGGCTGCACATCAAGCGCCATCATGGCCAGATGCAGAGCTGCGGTACCATTGGCGCAGACCACTGCATATCGCGCCCCGCAGTAAGAGGCCAACGCCTCCTCAAAACGTCCGACTTCCGGACCGGTGGTCAGCCAGTCGCCGCGCAGGACACGAGCCACTTCGGCAATGTCCTCTTCGGTAATTTCCTGTCTGCTGTAAGGCAAGAATCTTTCATTCATAGGTTATTGACCGACACGGACATCGACCCCCTCACCCTTCAGGTAAAACTGACACTTGATGGGACTCTGATCGGTAAAATGAAACAGGCTGCCCACGGCCAGGGCGGAAGCATGCCCGTCCTTGAAGCCCTCCGCCAGATGCGCCAAAGAGCCCACCCCGCCGGAGGCGATTACCGGAACATCAACGGCATCCGCCACGTTGCGGGTGAGATCAAGATCAAGACCCGTGTTGGTTCCGTCCCGGTCAATGGAGGTGAGCAGAATCTCCCCCACCCCAAGCTCCTGCAACTCATGGCACCAGGCCAGGGGATCTTTTTCAACCTGCACGGTGCCGCCGTGGGTGTAAATCCGATATTCGCCGTTACTTTCTTTTTTAAAATCAACAGCCCCAACCATGCATTGCCGTCCAAACCGTTGCGCAGCCTCGCGCATGAACTCGGGATGCTCCACCGCCGCCGTATTGACCGAGACCTTATCCGCCCCGGCGAGGAGCAGTTGCCGGACATCTTCCAGCGACCGCACTCCACCGCCCGCGGTAAAAGGCATGAAACACTCTTCCGCTGTCCGGGCGATAATATCGTACAAGATGTTTCGCTTCTCCTGGCTTGCGGTAATATCCAGAAAAATCAGCTCATCCGCCCCCTGAGCGTTATAAATGCGTGCGTTGGTAACGGGATTTCCCACGTCACGCAAATCCTGGAAGGCAACGCCCTTGACCGTGCGTCCTTCCTTTAACAGCAGCTTGGGGATCAATCTTTTTTTCAGCATTCTTTCCCCTGCGGTCATGCCCCTCGGTAGGCAAGAAAATTTTCCAATACCTTGAGGCCGTTGTCCTGACTTTTTTCCGGATGAAACTGGGTGGCAAATATATTGCCCCTCCTGATCGCCGCAGGAAAAGGATAGCCATAATCGCAATACGCCGCGATGTCTGCCGTGTCCTCGCAAATCATGTGGTAGCTGTGGACAAAATAAAAGGTCGCCCCTGGCCCCAGGCCTCGAAACAATAACGAGTCATCCACCGGGGTAATTTCGTTCCAGCCGACATGTGGAACCTTATACTGCTTCGGGTTCAGCACAAAACGCTTCACCCCTCCCCGAATCCAGGCAAGCCCTGGACAATGAACATTCTCCTCTCCGAACTCAGCCAACAGCTGCATGCCAAGGCAGACTCCCAAAAATGGCTTCCCGCCCTCGACAACCTCCCGCTGCATGGCATCAACCCAGCCATTTTTGTTAAGGGCAGCCATGGCGTCAGGAAAAGCGCCAACACCGGGCAAAACGACATGAGTCGCCTCTGCAAGCCCCGCAGGAGTTGCGATCACCCTGGCTTCTTCGCCAAGATGCTCAAAGGCCTTAAGCACGGACAGCAGATTGCCCATGCCATAGTCGATTATGGCAATCATCCAGAGAACCTTTTCATGGCTTGGGCCAGAGATCCTGATCATGCAATTTCTCGCCCCGGGGAAGGGATGAGGGCTCGGGCCATTGGTGCGGGCTTACCACATGCTTCCGCAGTATCCCGTTAAATTCTTCTTCAGTTATGTCCAGAAGATTGAGAAAATAATCAAGGCTTGCCGGCCTGTTGCCTTCATACCTTTTGACCGCCGCAACCGCCGCCTCCCTGGAAAGCCTGCCGTTGCGGATATCAATACTCATCAAGTGGGACACCCTGGCGTATCCGCGTTTCAAATACTTGCAATAGTCGCGGACCCCCTGCAGCATGCACTCCACTTTTTCATAACGGTAGTCCGGAGGCACGCCTTCCACATCATCCTCCTGCCAGCCCAACTCTCTCTTGATGATTGCAACATTCTGCTTCACATCCCAGGGGATATAGCTGCCCAAACAAACGGAACGGTAGCCGATGCCGCGCAACTCCTTCAGCTTCGGATACTTGAAAGGCTCAAGGTCACGCATGGCAATAGACCCATCCAGCATGCCCAGCATGTCCTCCGCGGCAATGCCGAGATTGACGAACCGGTTGAATCGTTTCTCATCCACCTCTTCCGGATTATCATACGAATAATATGAAGTATATTCGGCGCTTGGCTCCCCCCAGAAAATAAGAGGGATATTGTGCTTCACGGCAATCTGCATGGGATAGGCAAATATCCCCGTATGGCAATGCCAACAAAAATCCCCTTTGCGCCTGAGGCTTTCCAGCATTATTTTTCTTACCACCTGCCAGTTGGGGGTAAATTTGAGGAAATCAACACCCAACTTTCTCATGGTTCTGACATTATTCTCGATTATTCGAGGGCGCAAAAAACCATGATCAAAGGAAACAACCAGCGGCTTCACTTTATACTCAGTGACCAGCTTATACACCGTATAGGTTGAATCCTTGCCGCCGCTGAAAGGAATCAGGCAGTCATACTCGTTCTTGCCTCGGTACTGCTCGATGAGTTCAACAAGATCCCTGCCACGCGTGGCCCAATCTATCTTCTCCTGCTTTACCTCCTGCTGACGGCAAACATTACAAACCCCCTCTCCATCAAACATGATGGTTTCATGGGTTTCCGGAATCATACAGCGCGAGCATATTCTCATAACCGCTCCAGATATCTATATTTTTTTTGCTTGGGACAACCTCATATCTTACGGAAAACAGGCTGCAAACCTTTTCCCTCAAGAAATTTCTCTGGAGCTCCACTTTCCAAGGCAGCCGCAACCACGGGCAAGGTCGCCCGATACGCCCGGAGAACATGCATGACATCAGCCTCGGTCATGCTAAAACAGACATTATGGTATCCTGCCCAAAGGACCCCTCTGCGAACCATTTCCTGCTGCAAAATCCCTTTGATGAGCAGAGGGTCGATCCCGTCCGGGACGTTAATGTCTATGATGGTTCGGGGGGATAAGCCCTTGCAGGTAAAATACTGTGACAACCCAAGGCCGGCCGCCAGGACATTAAAACCCTCCTGAAGCCGCTCCCCCTGTTCCCACAAAACCCCAATGACATCCTTATCCATTAAAGTCTGCATGGTTGCACTTGCCGCAGCCAAAGAAATCGTTTCTCCGCCGAAGGTGAACGAATAGAATATTTCATCAAACACCTTCATCAGATCCCTCTGCCCTGCAATGGCAGCCAGCGGAAACCCATTCGCCATGGCCTTGCCAAAACAAGCCATATCCGGAGTGACACCAAAATACTCCTGCGCTCCCCCCTTGGTCAGACGAAAGCCGGTGATCATTTCATCAAAAATCAGCACCGCGCCATTGGCATGGGCAAGATCCCGCACCTTTTCCAGGAAATTATCGCGGGGAAGATCGACAGAGATCGGCTCCATGATAACAGCGGCAATCTGCCCAGAATACCGGGAAAAAATATCCTCCAATGAGGAGATCGCATTATAGGAAAACGTTTTAGTCAGTTCGCAGGTACCCTTTGGCACTCCACCGTTACGGGTTGTTGTGCCGATATACCAATCCTGCCAGCCGTGGTAGCCACAGCAAGCAACCATTTCCCTGCCGGTAAAAGCCCGCGCCGCGCGTATGGCCCCGGAGGTCGCATCAGAACCATTCTTCCCAAACCGGACCATCTCCGCACAGGGGATCATCGCAACCAGTTTTTCGGCAACCTCGATCTCCAGACGGTGCGGCAACGAGAAACTAATCCCTTTTTTCAATTGTTCCTGTACCGCTCCATCAACACAAGGATCACAATAGCCCAATATTATTGGCGCCAGAGCCAAAACAGTATCGACATATTCGTTCCCGTCAACATCCCAGACATGGGCCTTTTCTCCCCGTTCCAGGTAAACAGGGGCAACCCCTTGAACAAACTGACTCGGACCTTTACTGAATGTTTGGCTACATGACGGGATGAGCTTTTCCGCCTTCGCTTTTAATGCCAGCGAATTATGCAGTGACAGTTTTCTGGCCTCGATAGGTTTTTCAGCCAGGAGGCTCTTGTATAACCCTTCGTTTTTCATGATATTCTGATTAACCTCCATCAGATCAGGCTCCTGTTGCAGTAAATGCAGTACTTCCCGCAAACCAAAGAAAGGATGTTGCTTCCCCAATCGTGCGTAAATAAGCCTGGCAAAATCGAGATCTACCTGCTCATCAACAGTCAAACGCAATCGTGCCGGAACGGCCTCTTTTTTATTCTCGACATTGATGATGGAAAAAATTGGCCTTCCCGCTTTTATTGCTGTTCTGATGTACGGGGTGACATGCTCTCTCTCCAAAGGACTTTTCGCCTGTTCTCTGGCCAGAGTTAGGGCTGCAGCGGAAAACACTTCCACATCAAGCCCATCAGGATACGTATAGTGCAAGGTGTTTGAGGCATAATCACATCCGGGCGTTGCGACAAACGCCTCAACAACCCTGTCAACAACCTCCGGATCAATAAACGGACAATCAGAAGTTATTCGCACAACAACATCGGCCTGCGCAATCGCCGCTGCCTGGAAATATCTTTCCAGCACATCATGTTCCGGACCACGCACACAGAGAATCCCTTCTGCTTTGCAAAACGAGTCTATCGGATCATCCTGTCTGTTTGTTGTTGTGGCGACCATCACCTGATCAATATTCCGGCAACGGCGCGCCCTGTGGACAACATGCCACAACATGGGATGGCCACCGATATCCGCCAGTACCTTCCCAGGCAAACGGCTGGATCCCATCCGAGCCTGAATGATTGCCGCAATCACTGTTGTGGCCCCCAAAGAGAGGGATTGACAATGGACTTGTCCTGGACCCATAAAACATTGTCGACCTGGCGGGCAAGTTGCTCCAGATCTTCCTCGCTGAATGCCAATACCGACTTCATGTCCCTGCAATTTTCCTGGATCTGCTCTGGAGTCTCGGCCCCAACCACCAACGGAAAAGGTTTGGCACGCCAATACGCATAGGCCAGAGCCACCTCTCTTTTGGACAGACCAACCTTGTGGCACAAAGCAGCAAACTGTGTTGCCCAAGGCACAGCATTCTTTAAAAAAGAAGGAAATTCCTCCGGCTCCATCAGCAATAACCCCTGCAAAAAGACGCTCCGAACATGAAGAAGACACTCACCTTTTTGGGCCGCACAAAAAAAACCTTTCTGATAAGCGTCTTGATCAAATACGTTGAATGGCAGCTGCAATAGGGAAATCCCCGACATGGCCAGGCATTGCATCCCCTCCTCCACGGAATACACCGAAGCCCCGACCCGCGTCGTCAAGCCGACGCGTTGAATTTCCGCCAAACTGGCACCCAACCCACCATGCCACGCTCCAGCTCCTGCCGGATTATGCACCAACAACCCCTCAAATCTTGGCACACCCAAGTTTTCCAGGGAAGACCGCACTGACTCCAAAATTATTTCATTTTTTTGGCCGTGGAGGCCAGGGGAAAGCTTTGATACCACCTTGGCAGCCCTATCAATCTTCAACTCCTTAAAAGCTCTGCCAAGAATCTTCTCACTTTCGCCATAGGCCTGTGCAGTATCAAAATACCGGACACCTTCTGCCCACGCAGCCGCGACAATGGCGATGGCTTGCGAAGTTGCAGGCCTCCCTGTCTTGTTAGCCACGCCGTACTCTAGACCCAGCTGCACCGTCCCCAAAACCAGCGGGAGAGTCGAATCTGTCTGCTCAATGCTCATGTCTTTTCTAGGAAAATCAACCTGCCGCAGAGACCAAACAAAGGCCAGCGACCTCTTTTTCCTGCCGATCGCACCCGAAAATGATCTCTTGCAACTCTGCCACAGACATCAATTCCTCATTGTTGTCGCTTGTATACATAAAATTTTCGGGCAATTTGACCCCGTCGACATAATTTTCCCGTTTCCACCAAGTGTGATTCGGCAATACGACATACATCCCCTTATACGATATGGTATTTCGCGCTTCATCCTCTCCGGTCAGGGCCTCGTGGAGTTTTTCTCCGGGCCGGATGCCAAGGATTTCTATCTCGCACTCAGGTCCAATGGCTTTCGCCAGATCCATAATCCGCATACTGGGAATTTTAGGGATAAAAATCTCCCCCCCCTGCATGTGTTTGAATCCAGTGACAACAAGATCAACCGCCTGATCCAGAGTGATCCAAAAACGGGTCATGCGATCATCGGTCACTGTCAATTTTCCGCTTTTTCTTTGCTCCAGAAAAAGCGGGATGACACTCCCTCGGCTGCCAATCACGTTGCCATAGCGAACACAGGCAAATTTTGTCCCACGCCCGCCAGCATAGGCATTCCCTTGGGTAAAAAGTTTATCGGAGCACAATTTGGTCGCACCGTACAGATTCACCGGATTCACGGCCTTGTCGGTGCTCAGGGCAATAACCTTTTTAACGCCGGTATCGATTGCGGCATCAATCACATTCTGTGCGCCATGGACATTGGTCTTCACCGCCTCAAAGGGGTTGTATTCACAGGCTGGCACCTGCTTGAGCGCCGCAGCGTGCACAACCATATCCACCCCCTCCATGGCGCGCCGTAATCTATCAGCATCCCGGACATCACCAATAAGGTAGGTTATTCTTTCCTCACCAAAACTTTGCCGCATTTCATGTTGCTTGAGCTCGTCACGGCTATACACCCGAATTCCTTTAACTTTATATTTATCAAGCATCATCCGGCAAAAATGCTTGCCAAATGAGCCGGTTCCACCGGTCACGAGAATAGTCTGCTGTGTCCAATCAATGCCTGGACGGCCAGAGGCTTTCCCTTTCAACATCTCCCGGACAGAGTCAATGCTTCGCTTCTGCCGGTAAACATATTCCTTGATCTGCAAGAACTTCTCAACATCCTGCTTTGAGTAGCGACGTTGGCCGCCATTTGTTCTTTCCGGATTCACAAAATCCGCAAATTCCTTTTGCCAATATCTAATAGTGGAAACGGGAACCCCTAACTCCAAACCAATCTCTTTAATTCGATATTTCATATCGCACCTCATCTGTTTTCCGGGAAACGCCTTCATCATGCAACTGGCGATTATTTTTCCCTTTGCATAGTATATCGGCCTGCTGGCAAAAAAGCTGAACTAAAAATTTCAGCGAACTTCACGTTTAACCTAAAGCAAAAACCATGCCGACGCAAAAGAAGAAAATATTTCCCACATACGGAGACAGGCAGCCCGCACTATTCTTCACAAGTTGCAGGCCCGCCCACAAAGCAGATTTTTCACAAAAAGAATAATCGTCAAGATTTTGACAAGACGCGAAGAGAACAAGAAAATACTCGGCAAATCATCGAGAATTCTCCTGTCATGAACGGGAAGGCCACCGGCGGCGCCAGTGATTAATCTCTTTCCTGTTATCTAACAAGCTACACAAGATGCACAACGGAACATGTTATTGCACACCCCTTACTTTTCCTTAGCCCCAAACCCGGCCAACCGCTTTCTCCCCAGCAACCAGACCGCGACGATACTCACCTCATAGAGCACGATCAAGGGCAGGGCCATGAGGCACTGGTTGATCACATCCGGGGTGGGGGTAAGGATGGCGGCGATGACAAAGGAAAGCAGGATGGCATACTTGCGGTGCCGGTTCAGGAACGCGGCGTTCACCACGCCCATTTTTGCCAGCAGCACCATGAAGATGGGAAGCTCGAAGATAACGCCGAAGGCAATGAGCAAACGCAGGCAGAGGGAAAAATATTCCTTTACCGTGGGCATGGGGCTTAAAAAATCGTTGGAATAGCCAAGCAGGAACTTGAAGGCCGGAGGGAAAACAACGAAATAGCCAAAGGCCGCCCCGCCGAAAAAGAAGAGCGAGGAAAGCAGAGTGAAGGGCAGGATCACCCGTTTTTCATGCTGATACAGTCCGGGGGCGACAAACCGCCAGAGCTGGTAAAAAATCACCGGGCTGGCCAAAAAAAGCCCTGCAACCAGGGAAAGCTTCAGATAAAAAAAAACCCTTCCTGATACGAGGTGAAGATCAGGCTGGAGTTTTCCGGCATTGCCGCATACAGGGGCTTGAACAGCAGCTGCCCAAGCTCTTTACTGTAGGAATAGGCCACACCGAATCCCGCCACCGTGGCAAGCACCGAATAGATCAGGCATTTGCGCAACTCAGTGAGATGTTCCGTAAGAGCCTGTTTTTGAAAATCATCCATACCCGACACCCAAAACGTTTCGTTTCCAAAGATACAAACCACGCCACAATACCCCTTCCCCCCAACCCGGTCAAGAAAGAGCATCGGTAACATACGGCCTGAGCGAAAGACACCCCTCCCGTCACTGGCCAGTCTCCTCCATCGCGGCCAATGCATCCTTGTTGTACATGTTCAATTTCCACAACGGGGTTATCTTCCGGATTCTTTTCGGCGGCAGCAGATCCCACAAAACCCGCCGGTCTGCTTGGGCGCCTGAATTCCTCTGGGCAATACCCTCCGGAGTTATGAAGCCATTGAAACGGACATCCCAGGCGCCATGCTCGATTTGCTGAGCAAGAATCTGCTCCTGTTCTCCCAGCCCGTACGCCTCCGCCTCGGGGGAAAGCCCATGCAGCTCGGCAAGGATTGCGACCGCGAGGTCGAAAAAGCCCTTGCCCTCGCCGACAAAAAAACCCTCCGGATCCACGGCCAGACAATCGGTGATCAGCAGGCCGACAGGCCCAGAGCAAAGCTCTTCCACCGCAACACGACGGCCGTATTGCGCCAGCCCCTTGTAGCCCACGGCATAGGCCAAATGCTTAAACGGGATTTCATAGGGCGCCAGGAGATAGAACCCCTCCTTCAGGCCGGGCGCGGGCACCAACAGCTCCTTGCCGTCGGTCAGGGCGTTGATCCTGACCTGCTGCAATCTCGCGGTAGGCCCTACGAATATCCTTTTAGCGTCCCGATACCGCTCGAGACGCCGAACCAATTCCGCCGATTTACCGGAGGCCTTCCCCTCCGGCGCACCCAGAAACCCAGCCCTCACCTCTTCCTTGCTAAGCATGAATCCACACGACAAGTTCAACAAAAAAAGCCGGCAGGCTGATTCCTGTCGGCTTTGATCCTGTTATTGCGATCATTCCTACAACGCGTCTTTCTTCTTTTGCTCGGTCAACATGACGTAGTGCGCATGCCTTTGCGCCATATCCTTTCCGTTGACCAGCGAAACCCGAACGCCACCGACGGAATCCTCATAGTGCCGCGCGGCCATTTCCTGTTTGGCGAAACCGTGCTCGACCAGGGTGGCGATATCATTCCACATGGAGGCGCTACCGAGCAAGGCAACAATAATGGCTTGGCCATCACGCTGGAATTTGCCGACATAGGTTTTTCCCGCAGCCACCGTGTACCCGGTTTTTCCGCCGACCGCGCCATCAAGGGTCCACAACGCCTTGTTGTGGCTCCGCAACACCTTGCCGTCGCTGGTGCGCACCTGGGTGGTGGACATGCGCTCGGCAAACTCGGGATTCCGCATGGCCCGGTTGAAAACCGTGGCCAGATCGCGGGCCGTGGTCTGCTGACCGGGCCGGGTCAAGCCATTGGCGCTCTTGCAGATGGTATTTTGCGCGCCAAGGGATTCGGCTTTCTTGGTCATCAAGCGGGCAAAGGCATCTTCGGAACCGGCAACCTTTTCCGCCAGCGCCACGCTGGCATCGTTTGCCGAAGCCAGCAACACGGCGTTGATCAGGTCGTTGGCCTGATAGGACTCGCCTTGTTTCAGATAGATCTTCGAAGCCGGCATGTTCGCGGCATAGGCACTGGCGCGCACCATCTCGTTGCCGTTAAGACTTTCAACCGCGATGAGCCCGGTGATGACTTTAATCGTGCTTGCCGGCTGGCCGGGGCGGTCAGCACTGCGGTCGTACAAAACCTTGCCTGTTTTGGCATCCATGATGTAAGCGCTACGGCAGGTAAGTTTCCCTTGCAGCTCAGAGGGAGCCTCAGCCGCGACACTGTGCTGCTCCTCCACTTTTCGTTTCAGGTCTTCTACGGGAATAAGCTTGACTACTTCCGCGCGTCTTTCCGGCTTTTCCTTAGCATTGCTTTGCTCGGGCGCAAACTTGTGCATCGAACGCAAGGACACAATCTTTGTATTTTTCACATGTTTTTGCGCAACTGCAGGAGAAGCAAACAAAAAAACAAGCAATGCGATAGAGAGGAGCTGTCGGTAAGAAAAAAAACCCATAATGTATCCACATTCCGGCTAAAAATTTATTCAAAAAAGACTTATAATTTCAAATCACTAGATCTATAATTAGCTATAATTTATACCTGCTTACAAAATCAAGTTTTTTTTGAGGTTATTGCTCCATCTTGTTGATTTATTGTTTTTCCGACCACAAAAAAAATACAATCAGGCCCAGCCGGCAGCCCGTACCATACCATGCGGGCACAGCACCTGCTCCAAAAACTGCCGACACGGACGACGGCGAGGTCTTTTACCTTACTTATCGTGCCTGACATCCTTTTCGGTTAATAAAAGCACCAAACACCCCCAGGAGAACAACAATGCAAGATCCTGCAGGGAAATACCTCAGCCTCACGTTCACCTTCCAAAAAATCAGCGTCCAGGCCATCTGCATCGGCAACCTTCCAATCCACCTCTCCTTCTCCCTTGAAGGACACGAAATGGCAAAACAATGGCTCAGGAAATACCACACCCCTGCCTGCATAGAGCACACCGATCGCCATTCCTTTGCCGATCTGCTTAAGGAATTTTTCGAGGGGCGGTGTCGGAAATTTCCGCCGCCGGCCAAATCGCCGTTTGTGGAAAAGGGTACCGGGTTCCAAAGATGCGTCTGGGAACGGATTGCTGAAATTCCTTACGGGGAAACAAAAACCTATGGAGATTTGGCTCGATCCTTGGGCAACCCCGGCGCTGCCCGGGCGGTGGGACAGGCCTGCAACGCCAATCCGTTGCCCCTGATCGTGCCATGCCATCGGGTGGTAGGAGTTTCCGGACTGGGAGGATTTGCCGGCGGATGCGCCGTGAAGAAGGCATTGCACCTTCTGGAACAGCAAAACATAATGCGGGAAAACAGAAAACTGCCGTAGCAAGAATGGCTACAGCATCTTCATAACTTCGGCAGGGATATCGAGCAGAGGCACGACCTTGTCCACCCCCCCGGCAGCGATGGCCTCCTTGGGCATCCCGAAAACAACGCAGGTTTTTTCATCCTGGGCGATGGTCTGCGCGCCGGCCTCCTTCATCTTCAACATGCCTTGGGCGCCATCCTTGCCCATGCCCGTCAGGATAACACCAACCGCATTGGCCCCGCCGTACGCCGCGACCGAATTAAACAAAACATCCACTGCGGGCCTTTGATAACAGACCAGCGGCCCGCTTTTGATGTTGACATAGTAACGCGCGCCACTCCGCCGCAGAACCATGTGAAAATTCCCCGGGGCAAGCAAAGCGGTGCCCGGCACCACGGAATCCCCGTCCTGCGCCTCTTTTACCCGAATCTGACAGAGGCTGTTGAGCCTCTCGGCAAAACTGGTGGTAAAGTTGGCAGGCATGTGCTGAACAATCATGATCCCCGGCGTATTGGCGGGAAACTGGGTGAGGACATCCTTCAGGGCTTCGGTGCCGCCGGTGGAGGCGCCGATGGCGATCAATTTATTCGTCGTTTTTGTCAGGGAAAGCCTGGGCGCATCGGCGGAACGCACCGTGGCAAGATGCAGAGCCCTTTGCGCCATGTTCACATGGGCGGCGGCTCGGATTTTTTCGGCAAGCTGGGCGCTCATGTCGCCGACGGAATAGGCCTCGCCGGGCTTACAGATAACATCGACCGCTCCGCTGTCCATGGCCTCCATGGCCAGGGCGCCGCCCGCCTTGGTCAGGGAACTGACGATGATGACCGGCAGGGGGAAATAGCGCATCAGTTTTTTCAGAAAGGTAATGCCGTCCATCCGCGGCATTTCCACATCAAGGGTCACCACATCGGGCTTAAGGGCGACGATCTTGTCCCTGGCCACATAGGGGTCCGGCGCCGTGGCCACAACCTCGATGTCCTTTTCGTGCGACAATTCCTCGCTGAAGACCTTGCGGACCACCGCGGAATCATCCACCACAAGTACGCGTATTTTTTTCATGATCTCTTCTTGTCTATCTGGTATCTCAAAAAAACAACTCTCTTTTCCCGGGAGTTGTCCATGCTATGCATGCGTTCCGACAACCCAGAGAATCCCAAATTCAGTGTTGAACATGCACAGGCCTGACTTTCCGAGCAGGGTCTCCGGGGAAAAATCGGCAAGCACACGGGCTTGCGGAATAGCCAGCGATGCCTTACCTGCGGGATCCAGCTTGCCCAGCAAACCGCCGATGGCCATGTTTGCCGTTTCCGCCGCCGTATCCTTGACCTGCCCCTCCTGCACCTCATCCTCGTCAACCCCGAGGAAATTCACGGTGATGTTCTTGCCGAGCTCCCAGGGAAAATAAAAAAGGAAGCTCCCATTGCAACCGCCGGAATAACTGATCGTGGCCTCGACGAATCTGCCGCAAGCGAGCTCTTCCCTTCCCGGCGCCTCTTCGAGCGGCTCCAGAAAGGTGAAAAACATGGTCTCAAAGACCTCGGAAAAAGTTTCAAATATGATCCGCCGCAAATCCTCATCCATTCAGCCATCCTCCTCTAGAAATCACTTTCCTCACCAGCCTCTTCGCCCGCATTCTCTTCGAGCCTGTGCGCATAGGCCTTTTCCAAAACCTCGTAGAGGATCGCCTTGATGGTCTCGGGCTGGAACGGCTTTTTCACATAGCCGGCAACCCCGAGCTTCCGCGCCTCTTCCTTGCGGGCATCGCTGGCCTCGGTGGTAATGAAGATCAGCGGAATCTTTCTCAGCTCCTCATCCTCGCTGATCTTCTTCAGAAGCTCCATCCCGCCCATTTCCGGCATGTTGATGTCTGAAAGAATGACATCGATCCACGTTTCCGCCAAAACCGCCAGAGCCTCTTTTCCGTTGGCCGCCTCATGAAACTCCCCGACCGGCACGCCGGACATGCTCACGGTCTTCTTGATCACGGCCCGCATGGTTTCAGAATCATCTGCCACCAAAATATTGAAAGCCATCGCCCTCTCTCCCGCTTCCTTGAATTATTCCCTCTTGGACATTCGCCGTTTTCCGCGTTGCCCTGCTCCCCATCTGTTTCAGCCAGTCCGACAGGCGCTGAATACACCGGGGATGAATCTAATCCTGCCAAGCCATTGCTCAAAGAAACCTTTATGCGCAACGGCCCCTAAATATGAAAAAGCTCCTGGGCGCGGTCGATCTCCATGAGAAGATTGGCCATGCACAGTTCGAGATGCATTGGGGTAATGCCGAACCTCTTCAAGCCTCCCCCCTGCATTTTCACCGACAAACCGTCTGCGCCGACCCCGATCCCCATGCTGATGACCAAGGCATTGGCCAAGGCCACGATAGCGGTAAGGGAATCCTTTTCCAAGGCATCCGGGTCATGGTGTTGCAACACTGCCAGCTCTATCTCCTTGGGAAAATCCCACTGACTCATGATCATGCCGCCAAGTTCGGCATGGGATGCCCCCACGATCTCCTTCTCCGCCTCGACAAAAGAACAGCTGTCCTGAACCACCTTCATCATGATCTTTTTAAAATCATCGGCAACAAAACTGCTCAAAAACCGTTTGCCGATATCATGCAGCAATCCTGCGGTGTAGGCGCTTCCCGGCTCCACATCCTTGACATACTTGACCAGCTCCTTGGCCATTATGCCGACGGCGATGGAATGCATCCACAGCTCGCCCTGATCCAGTTTGTAGCCTTCCCCGGCCGCGCCTTTATAAAAACGAGCGCTGCTGCTGGTTATAATGATGTCCTTGAGGGTATCATTACCCACTATCACCAGTGCCTCGTCCAGGGAGGACACCTTGCGGGGCAAACCAAAATACGCGGCGTTGCAGATCTTCAGCACATTGGCCGTAATCACCTGATCGTATTGAATGACCTCGGCCAGCGCCGAGGCGCTCACCTCCGGATCGTTCAACATCTCCGAAACCCGCTGGGCCACCTTGGGAAAAGGCGGGACATGCTTTACCAGGGAAAGTATCTCATCCAGACGGCTCATAACTCAAACTCTCCTCTTCCTGAAACCTTCAAATGGGTGATCCCTGTCCCGACTTCCAAGCTCACCGTGCGGTTCCCTGTACCACCTACATCTTCCTTGGCAAGCATGATCTGATTCTTCCAGAACATCTTCCGGAGAACCGCCTGGTTTCGCTTGCCGATGTTGAAGATCCCCGCGTTGTCCATGATCTGCGAGCCGCCCACCACCTTGACGATCAGACGATTCTTGATTGCGCCGAACTTGTAGGTTTCCTTGAACAACCTGGGGATGCCGGTGTCCGCGAACATGAACGGCTTGGCCTCGGCCTTTTCCTTATCAAGGGAGGAATCCGGAAGCATATAGTGCAGCAGCCCCCCGACCTTCGCCACCGGATCCCAGATAACCACTCCGATGCAGGAGCCGAGAGAATAGGTGATCAGAACATCGTCAGGTTTGTTGCTGACCTTCATGTCTGAAATGCCAACGATTATCTTCATGCGTTCCCTGTCCCGTCACCGCCATTGCCCAGGCCCTGCAGCCCGGGCGACGGACTTCATCGTTTCAGATATGCGGTCGCATCAATCTGGGTGAATTTATGCTTCAAGCCGCTGATGCTCTCGGAATGGCCGATAAAAAGATATCCCCCCGGGGTAAGGGCCTGATGAAATTTGTTCACCAGCTCCTGTTGCGTTTCCCGGTTGAAATAGATCATGACGTTTCGGCAGAAAATGACATCGATTGCCTCGCGCCAGGGGAAGTCCCCCATGAGATTGAACCGGTCAAAGTGCACCATCCGCCGGAGGTCTTCCTTCACCTTCACATAGCCATCGGAGCTCCCCACCCCTTTCTGGAAATATCTTTTCAATAAAGGTTTGGGCACCTTTGCCACCCTTTCGTCGGCATACACCCCCCTCTTCGCTTGCGCCAAAACCCGGGTGGAGATGTCCGTGGCCATGATGCGATAGCGTATCCCCGGATGTTGGCTGACGAAATCATCCACCACCATGGCCATGGTGTATGGTTCCTCCCCGGACGAGCTGGCGGAGGACCAGAAAAGGATCTCCTTGCTTCTGCCCCGCCCCTCCTTGACAAAGGTGGGCAAAACAGTGGATTTCAGTATCTCGAAATGGGAGTTTTCCCTGAAGAATGAGGTGAAATTGGTGGAAACGTTATCAATGAGATGAACGAGTTCGTCGCCGGATCTATCGTGGATGACAAACTCATAGTACTCTTTAAACGAATCAATGCCGGTGGCACGCAATCTCTTGCCCAAGCGGGCGTTCAACAACTCCTTTTTTTCCGGCTTCAGAAAGATCCCGGTTTTTTCATAGACCAGATCGCTGAATTTCTGAAACAACACATCGCTGAGCTGCTGATAGCGGATACCGCCTGCTCCGTCATTGTTCAATGCCACAAAGCCGCTCCCTTGTTATCCTGGCAGAAAATCCACGACCATCTGCAAAGAGACACTACTCTTTTCCGGCCTGATTCAGGGTTTGCAACAAAACAAACCCCGCAGCCAAGTCCCACTGGTTCTGCCCGCCCCCCACAGGCAACGCAAACACCTCTTCGGAAAGCTTGCTCGCTGTATCCTTGTTACTACGCGGCGAACTGCTGCAAAAGCCCTTCGCCGACGACCCTGTCCACATCAAGGAGAATCTTGACCTCGCCCTTGACCTTCGCCATGCCCAGAATATTCTCGGTTTCAGACGAGGAACCCAGGGAAGGCGGAGGCTCAATCTCGCCCGCGGCGATATTCAGCACTTCCGCAACCGAATCGACGACCATGCCGACCTGCACCGGAGCTGTTTGCCCCTGCACTTCGACCACGATGATACAGGTTCTTTCGTCATATTCCTTGTGATTCATGTTGAATTTAAGCCGCAGATCCAGCACCGGAATAACCTTGCCCCGCAGATTGATTACCCCCTTGATATAAGAGGGGGTGTGGGGCACAGCCGTAATCTCCATGACCCCAATGATCTCCCTGACGCTGAGAATCCCGACCCCATAGTCCTCGTTTCCCAAGGAAAAGGTGAGATATTTCCCTGCCAGCTCAGCCCCTTGGCCTAGATTCTGCGCTACGCTTGCCGCTTCCATCAACATCCTCCTTTTTCATGAAAGGCCCACAGGGCGATCCTTCAGCCCCTGGGGATGAAAACATTCCCCAACTTCCGCTTGCTTGCGAAAAAATCAATCCGCCGTATTGGCCATAACCCCGGCCAGATCAAGAATGAGACCAACCCTGCCATCGCCGAGAATGGTCCCGCCGGCAACGCCGGGCACGTCAAGGCCGCCGAGATTCTTGATAACGACCTCCTCCTTGCCCAGGAGTTCATCAACCATCAAGGCGCGCCGCCTGCCCTCGTTCTCCACCACCACGACAATGGCGTCACAGGGATCCGTATAGGTGGATTCCACCCCGAATTTTTCATACAGCCTGATAATGGGCACCAGCTCGCCGCGCACCATGAGGTTCTCTCCACGACCGTGCACCGTGCTGTAGTTTTGCCGCTCGGGATGCATGGATTCCTGGATGGCAATGGTCGGGATGATATACCGTTCACTGCCGACCCGGACAATGATCCCATCGATGATCGCCAGGGTCAAGGGCAGACGGATCATGAACAAGGATCCCTTGCCCGACTGGCTTTGCACCTCCACCTTGCCCCGCAGCTTTTCCACCGCTTTCTTTACAACATCCATGCCCACGCCACGGCCGGAAACGTCGGTAATCTTGTCCGCCGTGGAAAACCCGGGAAGAAAAATAAGATTGTTCAATTCAAAATCAGACAGGTTCTCGGATTCGCCGATCAGACCACGCTCAATGGCTTTTTTCCTGATTTTCTGGGTATTGAGCCCTTCGCCATCGTCCTCGATCTCGATCATCATGCTGCCGCCCTTTTGGTAGGCGCGGAGAAAAACGGTGCCGGTTTCCGGCTTGCCGACCTTCTCCCGATCAGCCGGGGGCGAGATGCCATGGTCCACGGAATTACGCATCATGTGGACAAGCGGGTCATAGATCGAGTCCACCATGTTGCGGTCGATCTCGGTATCGGCGCCCTCCATGATCAGATCAACCTTTTTCCCTGATTTTTTGGAAAGATCCCGGACCAGCCGAATCATCTTATCAAAGGTTTGCTTGATGGGAACCATGCGCATGGACATGGCCGTGCGCTGCAACTCGGAGGTGATCCGGGTCAGCTGGGAAAAATCCTTGGTGAGCTTTGGATCGGCGATGCGGGAAACAAGCCGGTTTTGGCGGACCAGCGATTGCATGATCACCAGTTCGCCCACCGCGTTCACCAGGGCATCGAGCTTTTCCACATCGACCTTGATGGAGGCGCCGATCTTTTTCTGCCCCGAATCGGCAGCCGGGCGTCCCGAAGGACTTGCCGTGGCCTCGGCTCTCGGAGAGGCGACAGGCCGCGCAGCCTTGGCGATGGCCGACCTGGCCGGGGCAACGGGCTCGGCTTCCTCGCCGGCCTGGGGTTCCGCTTCTTCACTTTCCACAACTTCCGGCAGGGCCTCCAGCTCCGGCGCAACAACAGATTCGGCCGGCGGAGCCCCGTTATCCCCTTCCTGCAACTGGGTGATGCTCGCCAGAAAGCCGCTGATATCGGTATCCTTGTAATTGGCTGGTCCATGCTGCAAAACATTCTTGATGTCTTCAACCATGGATTTCAACGCATCGCCGACAGTCAGAACAATGTCAATGACCGCGGAATCCATGGCTCGCTTGCCGTTGCGCACGTCATCCAGCAGATTCTCCGTGGCATGGGCAAGCCTGTTGATGGTTTTCAGATTGAGAAAGCCGGAAACACCCTTGATCGTGTGGAACGGCCGGAAGATATTATTGATGATCTCCATGTCGTCCGGGCTTTGCTCCAGCTCGAGCACGTTGACCTCGATGGATTCCAGATGTTCGAACGCCTCCTCGATAAAGCCGGCCAGCAGGTCCGTGTCCTGCAAGAAATCGGGAATCGCTTCCTGGCTCGGCAACCCGGACGCAGGAGCCTGGCCGGCGTCGACCCGCGGCGAGACAACGGCGCATTCTTTCTCAACCGGGGTATCATGTTCAGCCTCGCCCGTCCCGGCGGCCGTTGCGCCTTGCCCCCCAAGAAGCGTTGATGGCTCCAGGAAAAACCCGATCTTTTTCATGTTATCGCAGAACTGCCCGAGGATCTTCTCGCCGGGCTGCCCCTCCTTCCGGACCGATTCCTGCATCTCGGTTATGCACTGGCCGAGAAGATCATAATTTTCCGCGGAATCGGCCAACTCGCCCATGATAAATTTCTCAAGGGCGCCCTTAAAAGCGGCGGCCATGTGCTGAACAACCATCGGTGTATCCGCGGCGGCGCGCCCGGGCAGCAATTTCTCGATCAGATCGAGCAGCTCGCCGACAATGGAAAGATCTCCCGGCTCGATCATCAGTATCTTCAAAGCCATTTCGTCCAAAAGCTCGGACAATGGTTTATGCCCTGCTGCCATACATACGCTCCTTGCAAAACGAGAAAAGCGAATACCCACGGACACCCGCGCACGGAAAACGGAAACTCAGTGCCATATTATGCTTCCATACTGTGCAAACATCAATGAATATTGCAAGTTATTTCTTGCCGCGCCGCTGCTGTCCGGGCGCACCAGCATGCCATGCCCGCCTTGTCCACTGATAGCCGAGAGATCCTGCAATACCCAGATTTTCGTCAAAAATCCTCGAAATCATCACCCATGGGGATAATATCCTCCGGCTTGGACGGGGCTGCCGGCTTCCCGGCTGCGGGCGGCAGCGCCTTTCGCGCAGGCGCCGGCTTATTCGGGGCCGAGAGCTTAACCGCCGAGCGCTTGAGCCGGCTCACCCTGGAGGCGGTGCTTCGACCGCTTGCCGATTCCGACCCGGCGGCGCCGCCCGCTATTTCCAGCAGATGCGCCACCGAGCCTTTCAGCATCTCCGCCTGGGCGTTCAGTTCTTCGGAGGCGGAGGCCGATTCTTCCGCCGCCGCCGCATTGCTTTGGGTTACGGTGTCGATCTCGTGAATGGCCTTGGAAACCTGATTGATGGCGTTGGCCTGCTGGCTTGCCGCCCCGGCAATCTCCGTAATGATCGTACCGATCCGGATGGTGGACCGGGCGGCTCCATTGAACGATTCGCTGGTCTCGCTGACCAGGGCGTTGCCGCTGTTGATCTTCTGCACCGTGCCCTCAATGAGGTTTGAGGTGTTTTTCGCCGCTTCCGCAGCCCGCATGGCCAGGTTGCGAACCTCATCGGCAACCACTGCGAATCCGGCCCCGGCCTCGCCTGCCCTGGCGGCCTCCACCGCGGCATTCAGGGCCAGTAGGTTGGTCTGAAAGGCGATTTCGTCGATGGTTTTCACGATCTTCTGGGTTTCGGCGCTGGCCGCCGAAATTTCATGCATGGAGGCGGTGAGTTTTTTCATGGATTCGTCAGCCCCCTGAATAACCTGATTCGCTTCCCGCATCAGCTCGTCCGCCTGACGGGCGTTATCCGCGTCCTGCTTGATCATGGCCCCCACCTCTTCCAGGGAGGCGGAAGTCTCTTCCACTGCCGCAGCCTGTTCGGACGCGCCCTCTGCCAGGGACTGGCTGGAAGAGGAAACCTCCCCTGCCGCCGCGGCCACCTGGTTGGAGGACTCATCGAGTTCCCGGCTGATGCCGGTTACAACTCGAATCACCGAACGGCTGATCAGAATGAGTGACGTTATAATCAAGGCCAGGGCGAGAACAAAAAACACCACGGCAATCACTGTGGCGCGTGATACGACAGAGGATGCCTTGTCCATGGCCTCCTTGATCTCTCCGCCCACCGAGGCGTCAAGCCTGTCGAGACTCACCTCGATGGCGGCGGCGTTGTTATCGATGGCGTCGTCGATCTTTGTGTATTCCGCCTCTTCGGCCCGCGTTTCGATGAGCCGGGGGAGATCTTTCTGGATAGCCGTAGCCAGCTTGTCAAACTGAGCAGCAATATCCTGGACAAGTTGTTTTTCTTCCGCCGTGTCGGCAAGCCGGGCAAGGTCTTCCAAATGCTTCCGGATATAGGCCGTATCCGTATTGATCTTCTCAAAACGTTCGGGAGCAATCTTCCCCTCCTCCCGGTCAACAATGGAATCCATGGCCGCCAGCACGAGATGCAGCTGGGCGCGGGCCATCCCGTTGACCACGGTTATCTGCTCGTACCGCAATTTCAATTGGTCAAAATCCCGCTGCACCCTGAAGTTCGTGGTAAGGGTCGTTGTCCCGAACACCAGCAGAATCAAGACGATTCCGCCTCCCAAAACCGACATTTTCTTGCCGATGGTCCATCCCGCCTTCATAACGACACCTCCTCTTGACCAAAATTCTTTCCTGCTCCGCGCGCCTTCACGCCGGAGAGATACAATCCCTCCTGCCCCACCAGGAGAAAACGAATATGCCCTTCCCCACGATCATCCCTATACAACATGAGAGCAGTTTATAGGAATTTTTACCAGAGACTTTTTTTGCTGTTCTCGTCTTTTTCCGACCCCCACCCCGCTCTCCCGGGAACAAGGATCTTCTTCATACGCCTCCCTGTTCTGCCAAGAAGAGCCCGACGATAAAGATTTAACATATTGAAATCACAGACTAAAGCACACAGCCCATCTCGCGTCCCCGTGTTTTTTCCATTGCAGTAACCCTGGTTCTCCGGTAAAAGTGGCTGAACATTAGTTTTGGCGTATCGCGTTATTTCTCCGCTGGAAGAATCCGGCATCCCTTTGAACTGCCTGTAGCGCCATGCGATGACCGCCCAGCCCACGGGCTGAACGTCACCGGAATACTCCCAGTGCAGGGGAACACGGTTTGTATACTCATCCAGAAATTTTCAAATTTCGATTTCTTCCCCTGTCCAGGCTTTTTCTGATCCTAGCGGTTGCCTCCCTGGCCATGGGTGGCTTCACAGCCTGCGCCCCGTTGGAAAATCCCGGCATTACCAGAGTCAGCGCGGAAGCCGGACCCAAGGCTCCGGAACCAAAAATCGCCCTCCCCGCCTTAAAACAGGAAAGTTCTCCCCCTCGGGAAGAAAACCCGGCTCCAGAGCAAAAAGAGGCTGATCCCCAAGCGCTTAAACTGGTGATCAGCCCGGAAATAAGCGAACTGGCGCAACTCAGCGCCTGGGATGTGCTTCCCTTGCTCAGCACGGGTGAAGAAGCCGAATCCTACGATTTCCCCCTCGCGATGAATGATCAGGTTGAATACTACCTGGATTTCTTCCAGAACCGCCATCGCAAGACCTTTGCCCGCTGGCTTGCCCGCTCCTCCCGGTATCTGCCCATGATCAAGGAAGAGTTCGCCAAGGCAGGACTCCCCCTGGATCTCGCCTATCTGCCCATGATCGAAAGCGGCTTCAACACCACGGTCTCTTCCCGGGCCAGCGCGGTGGGAACCTGGCAGTTCATGCGGGCCACCGGCCAGAACTACGGCCTGAAGGTCAACGATTATGTCGACGAACGGCGCGATCCGGTAAAATCGACCAAGGCGGCGGCAGCCTATCTTTCAAAGCTGTACAAGGATTTCGATTCGTGGCATCTGGCGGTTGCCGCCTATAATGCCGGGGAAGGCAAAATCAAGAAGGCCATGAAGCAGTCCGATACCGACGATTTCTGGGAGATTGCCCAGAGCCAATACATCCATTCGGAAACCAAGCTCTATGTCCCGCAGCTCATCGCCGCCATCATGATCGCCAAGGATCCGGAAAAGTACGGGTTTGACGGAATTGATTACGACGAGCCGCTGGAGTACGAAACCGTCCATGTGCCACGCGGCACCCCGATCAAGGCCGTCGCCCTGGCCTGCAATCTTCCCGACGAGGAGATCCTCGCCCTCAACCGGCACCTGTCCAAGGCCATCACCCCTCCCACCGAAGCGGATTACCCGTTGCGGGTGCCGCCGGGGAAAAAGGATCTGGTAACCCGAAACCTTCCCAAGGTCCGCCAGGTAACGGTTACCGAGTTTAACGACCACGAAGTGCGGCGCGGGGAAACCCTGACCACCATCTGCAGAAAATACAAACTGAGCAAAACCACGCTGTTGAAGGCGAACCACCTCGAACAGGAACGGCTCTCCCTGGGGCAACGGTTGAGAATCCCCTACCAGACCACGGCTTACAAACTCAGCGATGAGCCGTTGCATTTCGATCGGGCCGGGGCGTCCAACATCCCCTTGCTTTCCATCCGCATGGAAACGGACGACGACGGCAAAGCCGGCAAGAAAAAGAAATCGCGCTCCGGCAAAAAGGAGAAGCAATCGGAAAAATCCAAAAAACGGGTTCTTTCCTTCCCGGGCAAGGAAAAAAAATCCGCTCCTCCAGCCACGAAAGACAAGAGCAAGAAATCTCCGGAGCCATCTCCTAAAAAACCAGGCTCCGGCAAAAAGAGATAAACCGCACGCAGGCAACAGCCCGAGGCTCGGATCGCTGATGAAACTTCAAGGCAGAACAGCCCTTGTTCTCGGAGGGGCAAAGGGAATCGGCAAGGCCATCGGCCTCGCCCTGGCCAGGGCCGGGGCCACGGTTGTGCTCACGCACCATGACTGGCCCGAAGAAGCCGCCCTCATGCAGGAGGAGCTTGCCGCCCTTGGCAACGACCATCTGGCGGTCAAGGTCGACCTGCGGGATCCTGCGGCCATCCAGGAACTTTTCGCCACCATCCGCGCACGCTACGGCACCCTCCATATCCTGATCAACAATATCGAACGCGGCGGCATGCCCATTGTCCACGGCCACTACACCCCGGAGCAATGGGAGCTGGAGATGGCCACCACCCTGCGGGCCAAATGGTGGGTCATGCGTTCAGCCCTGCCCCTGTTGCAAGAAAACGGAGAGGGTGCGGTCATCACCCTCTCTTCCATTGCCGGTATTGTCGGCCGCTCCGGCCCGGCGGGGCTCATCTTCAACGATGGCTACTCCGCGGCCAACCGCGCCATCTCCTCCTTTACGGAAACCTGGGCCAGGGAAGGCGCGCCCACGGTGCGGGTCAATGAGTTGATGCTGGGATTTTTTGAGACCAGACACGGTGAACAGACCCGGGGATGGAACCTGCTCAGCGGGGAACAACAGACCGCGATCCGCGAACATATCCTGCTCAAACGGACCGGGAAAATCGAAGAAATCATCGCGGCGGTTTTCTTTCTGCTACAGGAGGCCACTTACATGACAGGATCGGTGCTGCGGATGGACGGCGGCTATGTGCTGGGCGGGGAGAAAATCCCGCCCATGCCGGTGGGGGTAGAAAAATAGGCTAAAGGTTAAAGGTTCAAGGCGAAAGGATTGAGACAGAGATAACATTATTCTTTGAAATTAGTTACCTTTCGCCTTTCACCTTCAACCTTACGCCTTTCACCCTGCCCCTTACTTCTTTTCCAGCCCCATCCTTATCAACAAATCCTCCACCGCCCATTTCGGAATCTGATGCAGGATCAGCTCCACGGCCTTGGCCTTCATGTCATCGTCGTTTTTAGGAATGCCGCCCTCGCTCTCCGCCATCTCGGCGAAGATATCCTCGGCGTCGAACCAGCAGATCTCCTTGTCGTTGGTGCTGTAAACGGTCAACACCCGCCGGTTGGCCTCATGCAGATGCTCCTCTTCCATCACCGCGCCGACCAGCTTCTTGGCCACCTCATAGGGAATGCATTGCGTATCTTCCGCGCTCATTGATTTCTCCTCGCTCTTTTTTGATGTGCAGCGCACTCAATACTTTATTTTTGGGCGTTTTTCAAGCATTCCCTGATCCTCGCCAGCATGGATTTCCGCCCGCTTTCCGGCTTGACGGCTTCCGGGCAGACTGGTAATACAAAACCACTTGAGCCTCTTGCAAAAATCCAAAAAGTTCCCTCCCCCTCGGAGTCTGCGCTTACCTGGCGGGGAGGGTTAGGGAAAGGGGGAAACAACTACGGAATCGGCAGGTTGCGACTTCACCCACCCCCTGGCCCCCTCCCGTCAAGGGAGGGGGATTCAATTGGGCGGAATTTTGCAAGAAGTTCATTTCTCACTTAAAGGTTGCCCATGCAGCACGAAACATTCATGCGCCTTGCCCTGCAACAGGCACGACAGGCCCTGGCCGACAACGAATTTCCGGTGGGCGCCGTCATTGTTGCCGGAGACGAACCGGTGGCTTTTGGCAAGCGCGAGAACAGCCGGAACGAGACCGCCAACGAGCTGGACCATGCCGAGATTGTCGCCCTGAGGGATCTGCTTGGCCGCAGGCCGGATATCGACCGGCAGAGTCTCACGGTCTACTCCACCATGGAGCCTTGCCTCATGTGCTACTCCACCATGCTGCTCAACGGCATCCGCACCTTTGTCTATGGGTATGAGGACGCCATGGGCGGCGGCACCACCGTCGAGCTTGCACACCTCACCCCTCTCTACCAGGCCATGGAACCGGAGGTGCGCATCCTGCCCCATGTCCTGCGCCAGGAAAGTCTGGAGCTTTTCAAGGCCTTTTTTTCCAACCCGGACAACAACTACTGGCAGGACAGCCTGCTGGCAGATTACACCCTGGCCCAGTCCTGAACAGCCCGCGCCATGAACCAGCCTGTCGCCAAGACCCTGCATTTCAAGCCCCACGAGCGCAACATCTTCTTCCACATCCTGACCGCG
>JAJZPC010000087.1 GCA_021811385.1 Deltaproteobacteria bacterium
GGGTGCCCAGCCGGCTGCCGCCTCCGGCGGCAGGCTTGTTGTTTTTTTCGCTGGTCTGCCTCATGCCTGCACGGCCTCCGGGGGAACAAACAGATGGAAGCCGGCGCCGCAGGGGCTGCTCTCGCAGGAAATCCCGCCGCCGCAGCGGGTAATGAGTTTTTTGGCCAGGTACAGACCAAGGCCGGGATGGGCTCCCCCTTCCTTCGTGGAATGAAACGGCTCGTAGAGATGCGCCGTAGCCTCGGGCGTCAGCCCGGGGCCGTTGTCCCGCACCCGCACGCCGACGCCCTCGCCTTCCCTGGCGGACTCGACCACGATCTCCGCGCCTTCCTTCCCCCGTACGGCGTCCAGGGCGTTGGTCAGCAGGATATGCATGATCTGATGCAGCTCCAGCTGAAAACGCGTCAGGGGCGGCAGCGACTCGGCCAGGGTCACAACCTTGCGCACCTTGTGCTTGAAAATGGAATCGGCGGCCATAAACTCCACCTCGGTCTCGATCACGGAATTGACCGTATAGGGAACGCCGCCGGGCAGCAGCGTAAGCTCGGGCAGGATCATGGTCCGCTGCAAAATCTGCTGGCTCTGCCGCACCTTGTCCTGCATCTGGGAAAGAGAATCAGCCCTCCGGGCAAGAAGATCACGCAGCCCGTCCACCTCCGGCGATGGACCGGTTTGGCGCATCTGCTCCAGCACCGCCATCGCCTTTTCCAGCATCATGGCCGAGAGATCCGTGTGCAGGGAAAAAACCTGGATGATCCCGCTGAGATTATGAATGATCCCGCGGAACATCCGCCCCAGCGCGGCATCCTGACTCTGAGCCAGATACGCCTCTTCCCATTTTTCCGATTGCATTGCCCCTCCGATGTGCAAGGATAGTGGCCTGAACGGCTGGCCTTGCGTACAGCTTACCCGGAATGGGGGTGAAAAATCCAGGCTATTGTCGGCTGGCCGGAAAACAGACCGTTCACCCTCCGCTGGCCTCTGCGAAAACAATGGTGTACACTAAAAGCGCACCCATTCCGTATCGCCCGAACACAGCGCCAGCCGGGGAACCTCTATGCTCCTGCTCGATGTCCCATTCCTGCCCGACCCGCATTACGTGGATTTTCTTGCCGAACTCCAGCCCTCGCTCCACTCCGTCCATTTCAGCCTTTTTCTGGAAAACATCCCGGACGGCCGCCACCGGTCCAGCATCGCCCCCGCGTTTGCCGACCTCCCCCCTGCCCTGGCCAGGCTGCCCAAGCCCAAAAAATACGGACTCCTCAACAGCCGGTTCCACCATCCCCGCCTCTATACCGACAAGAGTGCCTTGCGGAAAATCATCCACGCGCTGGACACCTTGCTCGCCGCGGACGCCCTCCACGGCATCACCATTGTCGATTTCTATCTCCTGCAGGCGCTCTCCGACCTGAACCCCGAGGTGGCCGCGCAGCTGGAGGCAGTGCCCGGAGTCAACTGCATGCTGGACTCCTTTGCCAAGGTGCAGGGTTGCCTTGAAGCCATTGCCGACACCGGTTTCAAGCCCCCAACCAAACTCAACCTGGACCGCTCCCTGAACCGCAACCTTGCCCAACTTGCGGCAATCTCCGAGCAGTGCCGCCGACACTACCCGGAAATCAAGCTCACCCTGCTGGCCAACGAGGGGTGCCTGGACCGCTGCCCATTCAAGCTGACCCACGACGCGCAGATCGCCTTTGCCAACACGGGGTATATCGCCAACGAAACCCATGCCACCAACCGGGAACTCGGCTGCATCCGGATTCTGTCCGACTCCCCGGCAACGCTGTTCAAGTCGCCCTTTATCCGGCCGGAGGATCTGCATCAGTATGAGGGAGTGGTGGAGGTGATCAAACTTTGCGGCAGAACCTTGGGAACCGCCTTTTTGCAACGGGTGGTGCGGGGTTATGCGGATCGGAGGTATGAAGGCAATCTGCTGGATCTGATGGACACCATGGAATGGCTGGCCAAGCGGCTGCATGTGGCCAATGAAAAATTGCCTGCGGATTTTTGGGCCAGGCTGAGTAGTTGCGACAAGAACTGCCGCGCTTGCTCGTACTGCCGGGAGCTTCTGGACAAGAGTGCTACCCCATTGCCTTTTCAACTTGAGGATCTGCGGCAATGAAAAAGAGCTGGAGCCTGGTAGTCTGGCAGGTTGGGTAGAGGAACGAAACCCAACATTCACGAATGTTGATCAAAACACCATCATGATCTGCTTAACGACCAAAACCGTTGGGTTTCGCAAAGCTCTGCCCAACCTCCACGGCTAATAGTGATAGCGGAGCTGGGCAATGAACACCGCGTCTTCCGTCACCTTGTAGACAATGCGATGCTCGTCGTTGATCCGGCGAGACCAGTAGCCGGCCAACCCATGCCGTAGCGGTTCGGGCTTGCCGATCCCCTGAAAAGGCCGGCGCTGGATTTCCTTGATCAGGGAGTTGATGCGCACAAGCATCTTGCGGTCGGATTGCTGCCAATACAGATAATCCTCCCAAGCGTGCTCGGAAAAGATCAGCCTCACCCGGCGAGTTCCCGTTCCATGCCCTTGCCGCCTTCCAGCTCCGCCACCGACTCCAGCAACCGCTTGGCGCTCTTGGGGCTGCGCAACAGGTAGGCGGTTTCTTCCAAGGACTTGTAATCCTCCAGCGAAAGCATGACCACGGCCTCATCCTTCCGGGTAATGATCACCGGCTCATGGTCCGCACAGACGTCCTTCATGGTCTGGGCCAGATTGCTGCGGGCAGCGGTATAGGTAATGGTGTTCATAAGACGCCTCCAACATGTACAGGATACCGTACATCAGAGGAGTGCGGTTGTCAACCAATGGAAGCTGGGGATGGAAGCCGGTTTTCCGACAAAAGATTGGCAAAAAAACAAAATATCATGGACGTCCCCTATGTTGCACCTCCAAACGCCCCGGCTGCCTTCAATTCGAAAGGCAGCCGGGACACAGGTACATCGATCAAACGGTTACATTCAACAAAGAAGTAGAGGCTGTTGAATCTGCTTCCTTGTTAAGTTTTGTCAATTGCTCCAGCATAATTTTTAACAAGTCAATTTGTTTCTGGCTGGAACCCTGGGTAGCTGAAGATTTCGTTTCTGAGTCATCGCTGGATATTGCCATGGCCATGCCTTCCGGCGGAGGAGGTGGCGGGGCAAAGCCGCTTTTGTCCATAAAAGACTTCAGCTCGTCGGCATTGAGCGGGCCATCGCCATCGCTGTCTGCCGCGCCAAAGGTATCATTGTCAACAGTAAGGGACTGGCCGGTCATCTTTTGTAGGTTATCGGCCATGGTTGCCAGCTCATCCATGGAAACTCCACCGCTGCCATCCGAATCCACCTTCTTAAAAAAGTCCTGCGGCCCATGATGGCTGCCATCGTTGCCGATGGATGCCGTGTCCGAGGAGGTTCCTTGATCGCCGGACCCGGACTGCAACTGCTCCAGCAGATTTTGCAGGCCGGCAATCAGGGAGGAGAGGGCATCCCCGCCGGAATTGGCGGCATAGGCCGCCGCCGCTCGATCTTTCGAAGGTGGTATTTTCCCCATTTCTCCCGAGCCTCCCATCTCACCGGGAGGGCCAAACCCGTTGCTTTGCATGAGATTCATCATCTCATTCTCACTCAACGTCCCACTGCCATCGGTATCGTAGCTGCTAAAGGATGTATCGTCCACCTTAAGGCTCTGTCCGGTCTTGCTGTTGATGTCCTCAGCCAGCGTCTTCAGCTCGGACTGAGAGACTCCCCCGCTGCTGTCCACATCCACCTTCTTGAACAAATCCTGCGGCCCTTGCCGCTGCTGCATGGCCTGCATGGCATAACTGCCGGAACTGCCGATACTGTTTACCATAATCTGTCCTCCTGTATGGAATTTAGTGCTGCATCCGATGATGCGCCTGATTTCCATATCGGTTGGAGAACAACTCAACAATGTGGAAAGAAAGTGGAAAGAAACCCGCGCAATCCGAATGCCCATGCAAAAATTCCCTTGGTTGTGATAAAGAAAAAACTGAATCCGAACAGGCATGAGGATAGACAATGAAAATCAGCATTACGCGCAGACTCTTTTTGGCGATCATTTTGGCGGCCGGCATGGCGGTAATCAGTATGATTCTGATCATGCAGTGGAGCATGAGGCAGGGATTTCTGCGCTACATCAACATGATGGAGAAGGACGGGATCTCCCGACTGGCCAGCGCCCTTGAGAATGGATATCGCCATGATTCCGGCTGGGGATTCGTGCTGCGCGACCCAACCGTATGGCCCCAGCTGATCGTCGCCTCGATTCCCGGAGGCGACCTGCCTCCCCCAACACTGGACTCCCGGCCAGGTTTTCCTCCGGGAGCACCGTTTGCCCCCCCGTCGAACCCCGAAATGGGCGGAGGGGCACCGCCGGGAGCTCGCCCCCCACATCTGCCCCTGCACTTGGGTCAACGTTTTTTTCTTCTTGATGCGGACAGAAAGGTGCTGATCAGCCAGATTGCAATCCCTGCGCACAGCGAGACAACACCGTTGCTCCATCAGAAAAAAATCATCGGATATTTGGGGCTCTTGCCCCGCGAAAAACTCTCCGAGCCACGGCAAGAACGGTTTCTCAAGGAGCAAACCCTAGCCTTCCTCATGGTGGCTGGGGTTGTCCTCCTGCTGGCCACCGGGCTCTCGCTGCTGCTCTCCAAACGGCTGGTCCGTCCGCTGCAAAGCCTGGCCGGGGCGACGCATTTGCTGGCGGCAGGACGATTCTCCACCAGGGTGGAAGTGGTCTCTACCGACGAGTTGGGGCAGCTGGCCGAACATTTCAATTCCCTAGCCATGACCCTGGAAAAAAATGAACGGAGCCGCCGCCAGTGGGTAGCGGACATCTCCCATGAGTTGCGCACGCCGGTGGCGATCCTGCAAGGCGAAATCGAAGCGCTTCAGGACGGCATCCGTCAGCCAGACCCCGACTCGCTCCGCTCCCTGCACGGAGAGGTGCTCCGCCTCGCACGCCTGGTGGAAGATCTTTATCAGCTTGCCATGTCAGACCTCGGGGCGCTTACATACCAGAAGAAAAACCTGGATATCATCGGACTGCTCAAGGAAACGATCGCCACCCACCACACGAAATTTTCCGACAAAGGGGTCACGCTCACCAGCACTCTCCCTACGGAAAAAACGGTGGAAATTTTCGGGGATGCCGAGCGATTGCGTCAACTTTTCGCCAACCTGCTCAACAACTCGCTGAAGTACACCAACGCCGGAGGAGAGCTTCGTCTCGACATAACCTGCCATGCGCATAACGTGACCATCGATTTCCAGGACTCAGCCCCAGGAGTTGCCGAAGTGGACATGAAAAGGGTGTTCGAACGCCTCTATCGGGTGGAGACCTCCCGTAACCGCGAGACCGGCGGTGCCGGCCTCGGTCTGGCTATCTGCCGAAACATCGTCGAGGCCCACCAGGGGAAAATCTCGGCTCAATCCTCCCCCTTGGGCGGCCTATGGGTCCAAGTCGAACTGCCGAGGACAAGACTCCAATGAAACAAATGATTCTGGTCGTGGAAGATGAGCCGAAACTGGCCGGGGTGTTACGCGACTATCTCCGGCAAGCGGAGTTCAAAACCTTTTGGATTGCCAACGCATCGGCGGTGGTTCCCTGGGTACGGAAACACGCCCCCGCCCTGATCCTGCTGGACCTGATGCTGCCCGGAGGAAACGGTCTGAATATCTGCCGGGAAATCCGTACCTGTTCGACCGTGCCGATCATTATGATCACTGCTCGTATTGAGGAGATCGACAGACTCCAGGGCCTGGAATCCGGGGCGGATGACTACATCTGCAAACCGTTCAGCCCCCGTGAGGTGGTGGCCAGGGTCAGAGCGGTACTCCGGAGAACCGATGGGAATCCCTCCCCCGATACCGCCGCCGGCCTCGTCCTGAATCAATCCCGCTACCAGGCTATCCTAAACGGCCATGACCTGGGCCTCACCGCTGTCGAATTCAGGTTACTGCAATTCTTTTCCTCAAAAAAAGGACAGGTCTGCACCCGGCAGCAGTTAATGGACAACATCTATTCCGACGAGCGGGTGGTTGCTGACCGAACCATTGACAGTCATGTCATGCATTTACGCACAAAAATCGCTCTGGTCGATGCCAACTCTGAATTTATCCATTCCGTGTATGGGGTGGGGTACAAGTTTGAGTTGCGGGAAAAAATGGAGCGCTGATTCGGAAACAGCGTTGTTTAAGCCCAGTGGCTTCTCATTAAAAAAACGCGCCTGCCTTGAAACAACGATTTTATTGCCGCGCTTCCAGGGTAAGGCGACACGGGTGCCATTCAAGACACTCTCCAATTTTTTCTCACCTATTTCGGCACGATTTGTATGCATTCAACAGTGTAATCAAATAGAGCAACAGGCCGGCAGCTATCACAGTGCCCGCATATGTGACCGCCTGCGTGGCGCCGGCCGAAAGATACTCGCCTATCCAGGGGATAGAACTCAGGCCTATTGCGGCCAGATATCCAACCACAGCAATGCCTAAGGAAACACGTATGGAATTGATGCAGTTGGTTATATTCGATGTTGAGCACTCCGACGGTCCGGATTCGCTGTCGCAACATTGCTTGTAGTTATCAAAAAGAATTCCGATGGCTATTGCCAGCCCAAACGCGGCAAGGGCGGCAACTAAAGCAACATATGCATAACCAGCGATTCCGGCAACAACAGCACCCCCACAAGCAACAACGGCAAGCGCCAGCAAGGCATACACTGTGTCAAGACTGCATTTCGTGGATGGGCTCATGGACATTCTCCTTTTAAATTGTAGTTGACCCCATTTGAATCTACCGATGAACCAAAACGATTTATCCTATCAATCTTTAGCACCGCACACAACACCAAAAAAAATCCGAAAATGCGATTCAAGCAATAATATTGAAGCGCGTCCCGGCACCTTGCCGCAATAGCCACTGCGCCGACCCATCATTTTTCCCGATAAATAACAAATAGTTGTTTCGTTATTACCTATTGGTCAACCCCTCCTCCCTGCTGGTACAAGTATATCCTTAAATTGCCCCACGCTCATAACCAACACGGAGGAATACCATGCTCAAACGAATCGCACTGTCCCTGGCCTTTACCCTGCTGGCTGCCGCGCCCGCCCTGGCGACCAACTACATCACCCCGGCAAATCTCAAGAAAATGCTGGATACGAAACAGGAAGTAATCATGGTGGACATCCAGCCCGCAGCCGACTTTGCCAAGCAGCACCTGCCCGGCTCCATCGAAACCAACGCCTTCCCCGCCAAAAGCGACGAGGAAAAGGGGCGTCTGAACAAGGCGTTGCCGGTCATCAATGGCAGCAAGGCCCCGGTAGTGGTGCTCTGCCCCCGTGGCAAGAGCGGGGCAAAAAACAGCTACGACTACCTCCAGAGCAAGGGAGTGGGTGAGAACCGGCTGCAGATACTGGAAGGGGGACTTGCGGACTGGCCCTATGCCGAGATGTTCGTCAAGGGACGTTAATGAGTCGGAGATATCAAATGATTGTCACCCCGGCGCAAGCCGGGGTCCAGAAACCAAAAGCCCTGGATTCCGGCCTGCGCCGGAATGACGGAGGAGTATAAAAAATGAGCCCCCCTGTTGGCTGCCCTCTTTTTTACCCCCGCTCCGCGCACCTTTTGGGCTGCAATTTAACGTAGACGACAATGAGCAGGGCCGAGAGGATCAGCACCCCGTAAAGGGCCTGGTGCGAGTATTTCATGATCAGCTCCTGATTGCTGCCGATGAAATAGCCGAGCCAGGTGAGGACCGTCACCCAGATCCCCGCGCCGAGCAGGGTGTAGAGGGAAAACTTCAGGTGATTCATCCCGGCAAGACCAGCCGGAAGTGAAATGAGATGGCGGACCACCGGCAGGAGCCTCCCGATAAAGGTCGAGATCTCGCCGTGTTTCAAGAAAAAGGTCTCGACCTTGGCAAACTTCTCCTCGGTGATCCAGACGTATTTCCCATACTTCAAAAGAAGCGGCCTGCCCAGGTAATGGGAGGCGAAGTAATTGAGGTAGGCGCCAAAAAGGCTGCCCAGGGTACCGCAGAGAATAACGGGCAGCATCTTCATCTTCCCGGCCTGGACAAGATACCCGGCCGGGGGCATGACAACCTCGCTGGGAACCGGGATCACCGAACTCTCCATGGCCATCAGAATGAAGATCCCCGGATAGCCCATGGCCCCGATACTCTCCACGAGCCAGCTGATCAAATTGTGCATGTAACGCTCCTTGCTTTGGTGGTGGAGCGCCATTTTATACGGTTTTGGGCAAAAAGACGACCTATTATAATGAACAGTCGCCGGCACGCTCGTTTGCTACCGACCGGAAGGGCCACCGTGATCCATCACGAAAAAGTCAACGCACCAATGCCCCCGATAAAATAATTGATGATCGCGACCACAATTGCCCCCACCCCGTGAATGAGCCACGCCCACCAAGGAATCTTTCTGAGATTCGTCCAAATACGGCTCAACATCTATTTTCCCCTCCCGGATAATTTTATCGAAGTCGCGGTCGAGCCGGGGGCGCAGAACCCACCGGCTCGACCGCAAGGCAAAGATCGGCTCTGTCTGTCAGTTGTTATTGCGCACATTTTTGACCGAAATGCTGAGCACCCC
>JAJZPC010000088.1 GCA_021811385.1 Deltaproteobacteria bacterium
GGGTGGGGGTGGGGGTGGGGGGGGGGGGTAGCTACAACCTGCTGAGATAATGGCAACTTCCCCCTCTCCCTAACCCTCCCCCGCAAGGAGGGAGGGAATCAATTTGATGTCGATAAAAAGTTGCAAGGTGTTAAGCCCATCGTCAAAAAATAACATAGCCGTTTTAGGTAGCCAGATGGCATAAGGAGCCGTACAGTAAGGCAACATAAATGGTCATGTTGTTTCTGAACGGCTCCTAAATTCGTCTGCGCAGACAGATAAGCTCCGTCGGCTGCCAGTCGAGTTTGCGATAAAATTCCAAGGCCGCACCATTGTTCCGGTCGGCCAAGAGCTGAAGACGCCCGATCTTTCTGGCCTCGGCCCACTGCTCCAGGGCCGTAAGCAATTCCCGCCCCACCCCTTTGCCTTGCCAGCTTTGAGCAACCACCACATCCTCCACCAGGAGGGAAAAGCCTCCCTCTGCCGTGGAGATGGTCAGTTGCCCGGAACACATGCCGATGACCTGCCCCGCTGCCTCGGCAACCAGAAGAACCGCCGCCTCGTTGGCCAACAGCATCGCCAGCCCCTGGCGCTGCCGGGCTGCATCAAAGTCGAAGTCCGCCTCGATGCCAAAGAGCATCCGGAGCAGATCCACCAACGCATCGAGATCCTCAGGTCTGGCGGTTCGTATCACAGTGTGTGCCATGCTCCCCTCCCGGCTCAGCCGCTGAATTCGATGCGAATGGAATCCTCCCCCTCAGGGACCAGGGTGTAATGCCCCCCTCGGGTACATTGCATTGTAACATTGCGAGCGGCTTCCCGCAGCCGCTCTATGTCGCCGTGCACCGCGGCCTCGTCCGCCTCGCTGTTCACGTGGACCGTGATCTCATGGTCGTTGGCGGTGAACTGGAGCAAAAAGGAGTTGTGCTCCAGAAAGACCAGGTCATCATAGACATAGGAGATACCCATCCCCGCCGCCTCGACAATGGTTTTAACCATCCCCAGGGGTTTTAGAGCCATGGTGTTTTCCTCCCTCCGGACGGTTTTGCGAACTCTTCTTGTGCTCTCCGCCCTATGCGGTGATGAGATAGTCGGCGGCAGGCTCGCCATCCTCAAGGCCGTCAAGAATCGCGTCGATCGCCTCTTCGCTGTCCACGCCCTTGAACCACCAGTTCTCCGGTTGGATCACCATGATGGGCCCGGAGTCGCATTGCTTGAGGCAGGTGGTGGCGCTGATCAGGCAGTCCAAGCCCCGGTCGAGCACCTCTTCTTCGATGTATTGCAGAAACCCTTCGGTCTGCTTGTGGCAAATGCCCTTCTTGTCGCCGGCAACCCGGAAACTCTGGCAAACGATGATCTGACGCGCTGGTATGGCCATTTGAGGTGTCTCCTATGTTTTACTTGTTACAAAATGAACAAAATTCGCCTGATCGTCATTCCGGCGAAAGCCGGAGGTAAGCGAGAGAAGCGAGACTCCGATCCAGTGTTGCAGGAGCGTTATGAGAGGACTGGACCCCGGCCTTCGCCGGGGTGACGCTTTTCGCAAAAGACTTATTTGCGTATTATTTCATGTTTTTTCTACCTTTCTTGCCGCCGCCGTAGAGTACATCCACCGTGCCTTCGACATTGTCCTCCAGCAACAGCACGGTCAGGCCGTGGCGGCCTAAAACCTCCCGGGGCTTTTGCCCGGCACTGGCAGCCAGAAGGACAAAACAATCCGCGAGAATTTCCGCCACCTGCTGCCAGCGGCTGTCGCCGCTGCCGGGCTCGGGAAGATCCCTGGTTTCGAGCAGACAGGCCAGGCCGTCTTCCCTTGGGCCATAGATCAGAGCCTTGATGGCCTGACCGAGATGGAGATCGATATCCATGCCGTTGGCGCTGAGCACGGCCACATTGGGTCTGGCCGTGGTCGGCTTGGGCACCCCCATACCGCCTTCCTCAGCCGACGGGAGGTGCTCGCCCCGGAGTGCTTGCTCCGGCAGGCACACGACCGGGATCTGCTGGGCCGCCTTCTTTGCCAAAGCCGCCATGGTCTCTTCCGAGACCAGCGGCAGTTTCTCTTCCTTGTTCAGCCATCCCTTTCCGGGCAGCAGCCCCATGGACTCCGCGCCGAGGGCCGAAACCCGCCGGGCGATCTCCTCAACCTCCTGGTCATTGATCCCTCCATACACCGTGGTCTGGATGGAGACCGCAATGCCTGCCGCTTTGCAGGCCGCGATTCCCTTGGCCTGCGCCTCGATCAGGATCTCGGCCGCTTCCGCCAGGGGGGTGTTCCGTTTGCCCGGACGAATCCAGGTGTACATCTTTTTGATTGTCTGGGGAGTAACCGCATCCACCAGCAGGGTAACCCTGGCAACGCCCTGGTCGGCCAGCATCCCGGCATGTTCGGCCAACCCCAGCCCCAGGGTGGTTATGCCCAGGGGCAAAGCAGGATACTGCTCCCGCAACACGGCCAGGATCTCTGTGGTCATGGTCACCGTGGCCAGGGGATCCCCAGGGCCATGGATATCCAACCCTCCGATCTCGTTTCCCAGGGCCAGCAGATCCGCGATCCAGGTAAGCGCGCCTCGGAGGGGCACCGCCTGGGGCAGTTTGTCCTCCCCGCAAAAACGGAGACGGGCCGCGGCCTGGGGGGCCATGGGCAGGATGAGCCACTGGGGAATCTTGCCGCAGCACCCCTGCTTGGTCTCGGGAAAAGGAATAATGGTCACACCAACCTCCGGGGTTCAGGGAAGACGCGGCGGGGGAATCACTTCCCCCGCCGACGCCGTTTCATGATGGGGAGGATTGCAATCTTCCCCATTTTTCAACCCTGCGGAGCAGGGATCTACAGAACCAGCTCGAACTTCGACTCGGTATCGTCGCGGTCTTTGCGGTCGAGCAAAACACCGAGGATCTTCTCAAGCAGCCTGATGCCGCCCTTGTAGCCCACGGTGGGGAAGTACTGGTGCCCCTGCCGGTCCAGGATGGGGAATCCCCAGCGCACGTAAGGAATGTCCTCGTCCCGGGCGATATACTTGCAGTAGGTATTGCCGATGATCAGGTCCACCGGCTCGTTCTTGATCCACTGATGGAACAGGAACATATCCCCCTGGGCCTTGACGTTGACCTCGCAGCCCATGTCCTTGGTGATCTCCTTGATCCTTTTTTCAAACTTCTTGCCCGGGGTACCGGTGACGATGTGGATCGGCTTCATATCCATGGAGACCAGAAACTCGGTCATGGCGATGAGCTGATCCGGGTCGCCGACCAGGGCCACCTTCTTGCCGTAGAGGTACTGGTGCATGTCCGAAATCATATCCACCAACTGCCCGCGCTCGTGGGCAATCTCCTCGGGGATGCTCACCCCGGCGATGGTACGCAGGGCGTCGATGAAACGGTCCGTGGCTTTAAGGCCAAAGGGCATGTCCAATACCGAGCAGGGAACCTTGTGCTGCTTATCGAGCTCGCGGGCCGCATCGGCGGAACACCATTCCCCCAGGGCCAGGGTTCCCTTGGAATCCCCGGAGCTTTGCAGCTCTGCCACCGTGGTGCCGCCTTCCGGAAACATCTTGTATTCGCCGGAGAGCGGGCCGTTGAGCACGCCGGAGGTATCCGGAAAAAGGATGGTTTTCACCCCGATCATCGCGGTGATCCGCTTGATCTCCTCCATGTCCGCAGGTTCCACCCAGCCGGGGATGATGTTGACCTTACCGTTCTTCTTCCCGGTTGGCTCGGCCATCCCGGCCATGGCCTTGACCATGTTGGAAAAGCCGGTGACGTGCGAACCCGCGTAGCTCGGGGTGGAGGCGCTGATCAAATACCTGCCCTCGGGGACCTTTCCTTCCGCGACCGCCTTTTTCTTGATCTGGGGCAGATCGTCGCCGATGGTCTCGGAGAGGCAGGTGGTGTGGATCGCTATCACCTCGGGGTTATAGACGGTAAATATGTTATTGATGGCCTGAAGCATATTGGCCTGGCCGCCGAAAACCGAGGCGCCCTCCGTAAAAGAGCTGGTGGAGGCGGAGACCGGCTCCTTGTAATGCCGGGTCAAGGCGGAACGGTGATACGCGCAGCAACCCTGGGAGCCATGGCTGTGCGGCAGGCATCCGTGGATGCCGAGAGCCGCATACATGGCGCCGATGGGCTGACAGGTCTTGGCCGGATTAATGGTCAAGGCCGTGCGCTCTGTAATTTCTTTCGGGGTATGTCGTAAGAGCATTGTTGTATCCTCAAAAAAACAGGTTAAAGGGGGGAGGAAGGATAAAGGTTAAAGGTGAAAGGTCAAAGGTGGAGGGTCAAAGACTGAAGGCTGTGGCCGGAAACAAGCAACTGTGTTGCGGCACGCACTGCCTTTCTCCTTTATCCTTTTTCCTTTCTCCTTCTCCCCTTTCTCCTTCTTCCTTCTTCTCACTCCCACACATAGGAGGCGGAGAGTTCCGGGTTCTTCTGCCAAGGGGCCTTCATGAAGCTCCAGACCTTGGAGTTCACCAACCGGTCGATCTCCTTGTAGAAGTTGACCGCCCCCTGGAAACCGGCATAGGGGCCGCCGGAATCATAGCTGTGAAGCTGCTTCATGGGCACGCCGAGTTTCTGGATGGAATATTTCTCCTTGACCCCTGCACAAAAGATATCCGGCTTCATCAATTCGACCAGTTTCTCCGCTTCGTACTGGTTCAGATCGTCGATGATGAGCGTGCCCTTGTCCATGTCCGCGGCCAGGCCGTCATAATGCTTGAACTTGTAGCCCGCCTTTTCGAGGGCCTCCATTTCCTTCTCGCTTTTGCGCGGCTTGAAACGGGTTTCGTCCGCCGAAACCTCTATCTCCTCGATGTTGCGGCTATCCGCATCCACCTGGATATTGGGCAGCACCTGGCGGCCTTCATAATCGTCCTGATGCCCGAACTCATAGCCCGCCGAGATGGTTTTCATCTTGAGCTCGTCAAAGAGTTCCTTGTAATGATGGGCCCGTGAGCCGCCGACAAACATCATCGCGGTCTTGCCTTCGGTCCGGGGGGTGATTTCGGCCAGAGCCGCTTCCACCTCGGGCATCTCCTCGGCGATGACCTTTTCCACCCTGTCGATGAGCTCCTTTTCCCCGAAATACCCGGCGATCTTGCGCAGGCTCTTGGCCGTGGCCTTGGCGCCGATGAAATTCACCTTGACCCAGGGGATGCCGTATTTGGTCTCCATCATGTCCGCCACATAGTTGATGGAGCGGTGGCACATGACCGCATTGAGATCCGCGGTATGGGAGGAGGCGAACTGGTCATAGGTCGAGTTGCCGGAAAAGGTCGAGATGCAGGTGATCCCGCATTTCTTGAAGATCCGGTCGATCTCGAAACCGTCGCCGCCGATGTTGTACTCACCCAAAAGATTGATCTTGTACTTGCCCGGCTTCACCTCGTCGTTGAGGCCCACCAGATGCCTAAACACCTGGTTGTTGGCGATATGATGGCCCGCGGACTGGCTCACTCCCTTGTACCCTTCGCAGGAAAAGGCGTAGACGTTGCAGTCGCCGAATTTTTCCTTCATGTTCTTCGACACGGTATGGATGTCGTCGCCGATCAAGCCCACCGGACAGGTGGCGAACACGGCGATGGATTTGGGATGAAAGAGGTCGTACGCCTCCTGAATCGCCTGGGCCAGCTTCTTTTCGCCGCCGAAGATGATGTCCTGCTCCTGCATGTCCGTGGAAAAGCAGTAGTTCATGTAGTTTTCCCCGTCCGGACCGGGATCGGTCTGGTTGCGGCGGGTCAGCCAGGCATAAAAACTACAGCCGATGGGGCCATGCACCAAGTTGACGATATCGCGGGTCGGCCCCATGATAACGCTCTTGCAGCCGGCATAGGTGCAGCCGCGCATGGTGATGATGCCGGGAATGGTGCGCACGTTGGCGGTGAGCTCCGGGGTCTCGCTCTGCTGCGCCTCGTTGATCATGATCTGCTTGGCGCGTTTACGGGCCACCTTGGGCGGGTACTTCTCAAGGAGTGCCGACTTGACCTCGGCAGGGCCCCACTGCACCAGCTTTTTCTTTGTTGCTGTTGCCATAATCTTTCCTCCTTATGAGATGGCCTTGACGCCCGTCTCGCCTGTCCGGACCCGGACCGCATCGCCGAGGGGCAGGACAAATACCTTGCCGTCGCCAGGCATGCCGGTCTGATTCGTATTGATAATGGTCTCCACCACGCAGCCCACCATGGAGTCTTCCACCACGGCGGTGATCATCCGTTTGGGGTAGAGCTTGCCCTTTTCTCCCAAAAGCGCGGCGGCTTCCTCATACCCCTGCACCGCTCCTTCAAGGAGCGCCGGGCTGACAAATCCCACCCCGCGGCCTTGGGCCTCATGGGCAAAGAAGGCGTCAACGCCGCAGTCGGTGAGAGCCTGCTTGGTCTGGTTCATCATGTTTATGCGCACGACGGCGATGACCTCTTTCATGGCGCCACCCCTTCCGAGGCATAGGCGGTTTCCTTGACCCCGGAGCTGATGGTGTAGGATTCCTCCACCTCGGAAACGAAAATCTTGCCGTCGCCGAATGCCCCCTTACCGGTGGAGCGGGCCGTATTCATCACGGTCTCGATGAAAAAATCCTTGTCCGCCGTGTTGATGACGCTCATCAACATAACCTTGGGCAGCTCGTCGTAGGTAACCTCGCCGATCTTGATGCCGCGCTGTTTGCCACGCCCGGCCACGGAATATTTGGTAACCGCCGGAAAGCCCGCCTCCATGAGGGAGGCGAGAACCTTGTCTGCTTTCTCCGGCCGGACAATTGCTCTGATCATAGTCAACATGGTGTTTCTCCATTTTTTTTAATATTGTTCGCTATTGCTTGCTTACCCTCGCTGACAGCTTGCGACTGATAGCTGAAAACTAATTCATCAACCCGTAGTCCATCAGGAGCTTCTCAAGCTCCTCGATCTCCAGGGGGGTAGGGATAACAAAATTCTTGTTTTCGTCGATGGCCTTGGCCAGCCCGCGGTAGGCGTCCGCCTGCTTGACCTCGGGGTTCCACTCGAGAACGGTTTTGCGGTTGATCTCGGCACGCTGCACGTCGTTGTCCCGGGGCACGAAGTAGATCATCTGGGTGCCCAGCTTTTTGGCGAATTCCGAGATCATCTCCTCTTCGTTGTCAACGGCGCGCGAGTTGCAGATGAGCCCACCCAAGCGCACGGAGCCGCTTTGCGCGAACTTCATGATGCCCTTGCTGATGTTGTTGGCTGCGTACATGGCCATCATCTCGCCGGAGACGACGATGTAGATTTCCTCCGCCTTGCCGTCGCGGATGGGCATGGCGAAGCCGCCGCACACTACGTCGCCCAAAACGTCGTAAAAGGCATAATCCAAGTTTTCGCTCTCTTCATACGCACCCAGGGATTCCAGCATATTGATGGAGGTGATGATGCCGCGGCCCGCGCAACCGACGCCGGGCTCGGGGCCGCCGGACTCGACGCACCAGGTGCCGCCGTAGCCTTTTTTGCGGATATCGTCGAGCTCGACATCCTCGCCCTCCTCGCGCAGGGTATCGAGAACCGATTTCTGGGCCAGGCCGCCCAGCAGGAGCCGGGTCGAGTCCGCCTTGGGGTCGCAGCCCACGACCATGACATTTCTGCCCAACTCCACCAGACCGGCCACGGTGTTCTGGGTGGTTGTTGATTTGCCTATGCCGCCTTTTCCGTAAATTGCCACCTTGCGCATCTCTACTCCTCCTTGCTCTGTATTGAATATGGGTTGTCACATTCCATTGGTTTGCACCGCCGTCGATTTGGGGTTATCGCACGATGTGTGCCAGAGCGGGACGCCGCCGGATACTTTTCGCTTAACATTCTGATATCACTAATCTTATTGAGAAAACCAGCAAACAACCGGTGCTGTGTCGCCTGTTCCCTTTTGTAAGGTTGGCTACAAAAAGGAAGGAGAGCGACCGGAATGGGAAGAGGAAGAACAAGGGGGTTTTATTACATTTATGTCTCAAAACAGAAAACTACCTGCCCGAAATGTAACTTTTTCACAAACACCACACGCTGCCCCGCAAACCAGGACACAATATATCCATTTTAATTTCAACAAGTTATATGAAGTCTCCTTGCGCAATGTTACATTTTTGAAGCAATGGAACATTTTTTGCTAACTCAACACCACAGGAAGCACCCACTAAAAAATTCATCGTCAACACAGCACATCCGAAGGCGGACCCAGCCCATGATCAAACCCGACTACCCCACCGAACGCCTTGAGTTGCAGGCGCTCTATCAGATAAGCCAGCTCATCGGCTCCGCCCTGGACATCAAGAAAACCCTGTCCGAGGTATTGCAGATCCTGCACGAAACCCTGCGCATGGAGCGTGCTACCCTGGTTCTCCAGGAAGAGGGCGGCGAACATCTTTCCATTGCCGCCTCGTACGGCCTCAGCAAAGAGGAAGAGAAACGCGGCATCTACCGGCTGGGCGAGGGGGTGATCGGCCGCATCTTTCAGTCCGCCTATCCCTTCGTGGTGCCGGACATC
>JAJZPC010000089.1 GCA_021811385.1 Deltaproteobacteria bacterium
TGGCCACCGTGGGAGCGTGTCAGAGTCGGGCGCAGTGATCGATATTATTCGTTCCGATCGCTGTCCGCATGAATTTTTGCATGAGATAATTTTCTTCGTTGCTGGCCCGGGCACAGCTGAAACCGGAGATGGAATCCGGCCCGTACATGGCCTTGAGGTCGAAGAAACGCTTGGCCACCACATTGAGGGCATCTTCCCAGCTCGTCTCAACCAGTTGGGAACCCCGGCGCACCAAGGGTTTGGTCAGACGGTCCTTGTGCTGGACAAAATTATGCGCGAACCGCCCCTTGACGCAGAGCGCCCCGTAATTGGGCGCCAGATCGGGATCCGCGGTGACCTCCATCAGGGTGTTGCCCTTCACCTTGAGGGTGATCTGGCAACCGGCCCCGCAGTAAGGACAGGTGGAGCGGACCTCGCGGATCTCCTCGTTGACCACCGGCACCAGGGCGTCTTTCTTGTTCAGGGCGCCGGTGGAGCAGTTGTCCACGCAGCTGCCGCAGTTGACGCAGTTCTCCTTGAACCTGAAACGCAACCCCACCGGCCTCCCCTTGTCATCGACATCCTCGGCGCTGATTTCCAGGGCATCGTATTCGCAGCTGTTCTGGCAGCGCTTGCAGTAGATGCACTTGTTCAGGTCCACCAGAATCATGGGATGACTGATTTTTTCGGTGTAGGTCGGTTTTGCCGCCATCCCGGTCCGGGTTGGATCGAGGCCGAAGTCCGTGGCCAGTTTTTTCAGGTCACAGCGGTCATAGGCGCGGCAGCCGCAGGAAAGGCAGCGCTTTGCCTCGGTGATGGCCATCTGTTCGGAAAAACCGAGCTTGATCTCGCTGAAATCCTGGGTGGCTATCTGGGGCGGCCGGGTGGGCATCTTCTCGCGCAGCTTGATGTTGATCCCCTCGAAGTTGCGGAGATCCACATCATCGAACCCCTTGCCCCGGGTAAAGTTGAACCGGCTCTCGGCCACGGTCTTGGTGATGCCCATGACCTGGGCATGGATATTTTCCGCCGCGCGCCGGGCCGCGACCACGGCCTGGATCACCGAGCGGGGACCGCTGGTCACATCACCGGCCGCATAGATGCCCGGATGATTGGTCAGCGAGGTTCTGGGATTGGCCTTGATGTTGCATTTCGGAGTCAGCTCCAGGGTCGCCTCCAGCTCGCCGCCGTCGAATTTCTCGCGGCAGGCGCTCAATCCCTGGGCAACAATGACGGTGTCGGCCTTGATGTTCACCGTGGAACCGGGGATCGCCTCGGGGTAGCGGATTCCTTTCTCGTCCGGCTCTCCGAGCTTGGTCCGGATCAACTGCACGCTGATGCCGTTGTTGGTATCGCTGAAATTCACCGGCGCGGCCATGAGCAGAAACTGAACGCCCTCTTTCTCGGCCACCCGGATATTGCGCTGATTGGCCGACATCTCGGTCTGAGCCCGGGAATAAATAATGGTGACCTGGCCGACTTCCTTGCGCAACAGGGAACGGGCAACCTCCATGGCCACATTGTTGCCGCCGAAGACCACGGCGGAACTGCCGTAGTTGCCACCCTTGCCCTCGGACATGTCCCGCAGAAATTTCGTGGCCGGGATCACCTTGGGCAGAGCACAGCCCGGGATATCCAGGCTCTCATCCACCGGGGTGCCGGTGGCGATGAGAATAGCCTCGTAGCCCTGATCCTTAAGGGATTGCAGGGTGAAATCCTCGCCCCATTTCTGGTTCAGGCGGACATTGATCCCCATGCGCAGGATGGTGCTGATCTCGTAGTCAAGCACATCCTGGGGGATCTTGTAGTCGGGGATGCCGTAACGCAGCATGCCGCCAAGTTTGGCGGCGGACTCAAAGACCGTGACATCGTGGCCTTTGCGCGCCAGATAGTAGGCGCCGCTCAGGCCGGAGGGACCGCCGCCGATAACCGCGATCTTTTTGCCGGTGGAGGGATCGCGGGGAATACGCAGGTCGATCTTGTGGGCCATGCACCAGTCGGCGACAAAGCGCTTCAGATGGTTGATGGACACCGGCTCATCCACGAGAATCCGGCGGCAACGGGTCTCGCAGAACCGGGGGCACACCCTGCCCACGGAAAAGGGAAAGGGGTTGCGCTCCATGACCAGACGCAGAGCCTCTTCGTACTGGCCCTTGGCCACATGGGCGATGTAGCCCTGTACATTGATCTGCCCGGGACAGGTAAGATTGCAGGGAGCCTTGCAGTCGCCGAAATGGGTTTCCATCAGGAGAGTCATGCGCTCCGCCCGTTTGGCCTGCAGCTCCTTGGACTCGGTGATGATCCGCATCCCTTCGCACACCTGGGTTACACAGGACCGCACCGGCGCCTCCACCCCTTCCACGCTGACCACGCAGATCTCGCAGGGGATGTCCGAGGTCCCCTTGTTCACGTAGCACAGGGTTGGGATATGAATATCCGCCCGTTTTGCCGCCTCCAGGATGGTGATCCCTTGTTCGGCAACAATTTCATAACCGTTGATTGTGATATTCATAGCCGGTTAAAAAGGTAAAAGGTTAAAGGTTAAAGGTACAAGGTCAAAGGTGCAAGGCGGAAACCTTTAGCCTTTAGCCTTTCACCTTTAACCTTTTTTTACGCCGCGGGTTTCCATTCCTTGAGGAAGGCGGGCAGATGCCCGGCTTCACGGGGGCCGATGGTAATGGTCCAGCCGGCCAGTTCCTCTTCAAGCTCGCCCTTCATGGAGGCAAGATAGCCGGGGATAATAAGCTCCCGATGCTTGACCTTGGACTCGATCCCGGATTTTTTCATGAACGCCGCGATCATGTCCGCGCCGAACTTGCCGGCCGCCCAGGCGGTGAGGACCGAAAGCCCTTCCGTGTCCTTGATCAGCAGCCAAGAAGGCACCTTGCTCCCCTCGATCTCGCCGGAAACAATGAAGTAGGTGAGGGAGAAGTTGCAGGTGATGAGAACCGGGGAATCCTCGGTTGGGCCGTTGATGTTGTACACATCTTCCTGCACCACCATGGGCCGCTGCGGATCGGTGAAGATGTTCAGCCGTTCCAGAAGCAGCGGAAAAAGGATATCGCCCTGCAGGTCGGAAAGCACGACAACGCCTGCGTATTTGGCGATGAGCACCGAGGCGACCATGGCCTCCATCAGCGGATCAGCGGCGATCTCGCAGGGGAAGGTGATGGTGGGAAAACCCAGGGGCTTGAATTTGGCGCGGATGGCGGAACGCCGGCCCACCACGCTGTCCTCCAGAGCGGCGCGGACCGTGCGGGCTCCGGTGTCGAGCATGAGATCCTTGAGCCCGGCGGCAAGAAGTTTTTCGGAAACAGCCACGGTGTCGTCGAGGTTTGTGCCTTTGGCAACCAGAGAACACTGAGTCTCCTTGGCCACTGCGGCCATGGCCTCGGCATTGCCGGCGGTGGCGGCATACAGCAGGGGCTTGCGCTCCCCGCAGGCGGCCGCGGCTGCCTTGAGATTGTCGGGTTTGTCGCTCATCAGGATGATGCTGGCATCGGCTGCGCCATCCAGCACCTTCTTGGTCAGGGCGGTAAAGGCAGCACCATCGCCCAAGGTGTCCTTGATGGCAATGAGGTCGGCCTTGAGCAGCACGCCGACCCGCTCGTAGCGGAGGTTCTTGAACCGGCTGATCCGGCCATCGACGTCGGCCTCGTTCATATCGGTGGTGACCAGCACCGCGATGCCGGTGGGGTTCTCAAAACGTTTTTCATGGCGGAACAGACAGGTCTCGCCGCCGGTGGTATAACTGCTGTCCCCGGAGCCGATCTTAATAGTCCGGATCGGAGGGGCGGATGCTTCGCCGATCTGCTCCTTGACCTCATTGCTCACATACGGGCATTCGCCGATTTCCGTCTGCCCGGCAGCCACCTTCATGGCAAAGGCAAGACAGGTCGGAATGCCGCACTCCCCGCAGTTCTTCTTGGGAAGCATTTTGAGGATTTGAATACCTGTTAAAGCCATCTGTCTGTTCCTCCCGTATAAACAAGGTTAAAGGTTCAAGGTTAAAGGCTAAAGGCTGTTTCCTGTGGCCTTTTTCCTTGCGCCTTGCTCCTATCTTTTCTTAAACAACGGATTCCATCTCAAGGGCCGGATGACCGACCTTTTTCATGAAGGCGAGGATTTCCTCTTCCGTGGTGCCGTTCTCCTCGGTGGCGATCATATCGTAGAACTCGGGCATGCCGATTTCCTTGCAGCGCTGCATGAGCTTGTCCTTGATCTCTTCCTTCATCATCTTGGGCAGCCAGACCATCCGCTTGAGACCGCCCTCGGCGACAAACAGCTTGGGGCTGGTCATGAAGTGCTTGGAAACGCCCATGAAACCTGGGGTCTGCGCGCCACCACCGGCCATGCCGGCCAGGGTAGTAAACTTCATCCCGGAAGGGGTCATGCCGCTGAAGTCGCGGTTGACCACCATGATCCCGTTGCACTGGGGCAGCATGGCGGCAATGGCCTCGAAACAGCCGCAGGCGGTCATCGGGCTGTTCATCAAGGAATACAAGGCCAGCTCGGGCACGGCCCCGCGTGAAGTCTGTTCGACAAAATCGTTGATCCCCTTGAAGATGCCGAGTTTTTCATCCACGCACTCGCCCTTCTGGATGGGCTGGTTGGGGCCGGTGGGATTGATCTGGTAGGAGGCCTTGCCGTCCAGCCAGTTATAGGCGCCGCACATGCCGATCCGCTCCGGGGTAATGACGCAGACATGGCTCGGGGCAAAGGACTGGCACAGGGTACAGGAGTAAAAAATCTCCTCGGTCTCGTCGGTCATGGAGCCCAGACGCTCATCGCGCTCCGCGTACACCTTGCGGGCCAGCTCCTGCACCTCTTCCACCTTGTTCAGCTCGGTGTAGATCTTGACCTGAATCTTGTCAACAATGGCGCCAAACTCCTGATGCAGTTTGCCGTGCAGCACCTTGCCGATGTGGGTGAGGGAAAAACCCTTTTCCACCGCGGCCTTGCCGACCCGGAGCCACATGATGTTCCGCTGGCCCATGTGCATGATGCCCTGGATATAGTTGATCAGGTGATGGAACTGACGCTCGAGGATGGGCTCGAAATCCGATTGCATGCCACGCCCGGCAACCTCGACCAGGATGCCGATGGGCAGGTTCTTGCCCACTTCGATGTCCTTGATGTCCGGCCCTTCGATGGTGACCTTGCCGTCCTCCACCTCGGACATATCCTTGGAAACCAGCACCTCAACCCCCGAGGTCCGGCCGCCGCCGCATTCCATGAAGAGGTCGTCCTTGCGGATACGCTCGCCCTCAAAAGCCGGTCCGAAGGACAAGGGGATATCGATCTTGGTGACGTTGACCTTCAGCCCCCGCACCTCGATGGCTTTCTGGACGATCTCCTCGTGGGGCACGCGGCTGACCACGTGCTCGTAGGTGCAGATGCCGGTGGGCAGCACCTCGGGGATGTCGTAGTCGGAGATGGTCGGAAAGCCCCAGTTGAGGGCGCCGGCGGCGTTGGCGTACCACTCGTCGGAAACCGGGCCAAAGGCCATGACAAAGGCGAAGGTCCGGTCCTTGTTGTAGATCAGATTGCCCTTGTAGTCGCCGGGCTTGATGCCGCCGAAGGCCATGGCCACCCGACAGGCAAAGCCGATGGCAAAAACTACGGAGGTGTAGCTCTTGCCAAAGGGCACCAGCCGGGTATTCCAGCCGACCTGCACCTTGTTTTCCACCAGACGCTCGGCCATGTTCTTGCCGTTACTCTGATCGTGCATGAAGATATAGAGGTTCTTCTCCTGCAACTCCAAGGCGATGCGCGAGGCAACCTCATTGTTGTCCGGGGTGCCCATGATCGCGGCAAAACCGGGCGCCGTGCCGTCCACGAACTCAACGCCGCGCTTACGGAAGATGACGTCGTCGGCAGCGCCCAACCAGATATTGTTCTCCAGCGGGTCCTCGGTTTTGGTGTAGAAATCCGGGGCTTCGAGATACCGGATGGCCTCATACATCTCCTCGGCAAAAAAGGTGGCCATGCCCGCATCGAGGGCCGGGGCAAGGTACGGCAGCCAGATGTTCTCGCTCACCTGTTCGGGCAGCAGGGTGCGGCATTCCTTGAAGATATCCTTCATGTCGCCCAGGGTCTGTACCTTGGCGCCCAGCATACTGTAAATAATCGGCAGGAAATAAGCGGTGTTCGGAAAATGCACCTCCTGCTCCGGCCCGTATTTCTTGAGGACCTCCTCGAACTTCGCTTCCGCCATATCAACAATCTTGTGAGCCCCGCGGATGGCGGCTGAACAGATGATCTTAGACATTTGGTAATCTCCTCTTTAACCCAAAGGGCATAAGTTTCGTTTGAGCAGCCAGGCTGCCCAACTCAGCTTTAACTCTGTGAGGCTTTTTAGCATTACAGTCGATAAATGCACAAATTCAGACAATTAGCCCATGAGTCCGTTGATCAGCGACTTGGTCAGAGCAACCGCTCTCGGATGCCGCATGATCATCAGCTCGCCGCCCGCCATCAGCATACAGGAAGCGGTGATGGCCTCCATGAGGATGCCCCGGGTTTCCTGGTCGCCGATCATCTCGTCGGAGGGCAACCGGCATTCCTTGGCCTTCCAGACCTCGCGGCCCAGGTTGCAGATAAAGGGCACCTGGAGCTTCTCGTCCTTCTGGGTCAGGGCGGCAAGACGAATCCGCTCCATGACGGAGTAGGTGTATTCGATACCGTAGCCCAGCGCGCCGATGGAGGGGTCGATCAACACGGAATCCAGGGAGACCCCAAGATTCTCAAGGAGGATATTGAGCTGCTTAGCCAGGTTCACGTCAATGGGCGAGGCCGCGACCATGGGGTACTGGAAGGCCATGGCCGTAGCACCTACGGCCCGGTAGTTGCTGTCGGAGAGCGGGGCCAGACACACCTTCTTATCGCCGATGAGCGAGGTGATCTCCCGCAGGGTTTCCGTATCCTTTTCGCCGTTGCCGCAACCCCAGACAATAACCGGCACCTCGATATTTTTCACCACCTCGGCCGCGGCTTTGGCCGCCTCGCCCGCAGGCCGGTTCAGGCCGTTGGGGTCGGTGCTGACCATGGAAAGACAGATGGCGTCGGCGCCGTATTCTTTGACGCATTTCTGGGCCCAGGCCACGGGATTGTCCATGACATCCTGATAATGACGGGCCAAGGAGTCCGGCCATTCCTCGGGTTTGACATCAAGGACGTCAAAGGCGATCTTGGGGGTGTTGCCCATGGTTCCTTCAAAGAGATGGAACGACAGAGTGTTTGAACCGCCCACCTTGATGCCGCTTGCTTCGTCGCCCAGAACGGTCTGGCGGATGGCACCGGTGTATGCCTGCTTGTAGGAGGCTTCGGGAACCTTGGAAGCCCGTTCGTTCAGGGGAGTTTTTTCAAGGGCGAGCTCGGTTGCGCCAACCGCGGCCGGGGCCGAAGGCATGGCAGCCTTCTTTGCCTCAGGCGCGGCGGGTTTCTTGGCCTCTTCCGCAGCCTTGTCAGCCGCGGCTTTCTTGGCGGCTTCCGCTTTTTTCGCCTCATCCGCTGCCGCAGCCTCGGCAGCCTTTTTAGCAGCCTCGGCCTTTTTGGCCTCTTCCGCGGCCTTGTCAGCCGCTGCCTTCTTGGCGGCTTCCGCTTTCTTGGCCTCATCCGCGGCCGCGGCCTGGGCTGCGCTCTCGTCTTTCACCGGCGCAGGAGCAGCCGGGGCGGCAACAGGGGCGGCTGCCGCAGCAGGAGCAGGAACAGCGAGCACGGGCTCGCGTTTGAGAATAGCCTCTGCGCCGGCAAATTTCACCAACGCATCAAACTGCTCGTCCGACAAGCCGTAGGCCTTTTTCAGCGCATCAAGACCGAGGCGTACCGACTCAAGCGCCATTTGACGTTCTTTTTCGTTCATCGCATCCTCTCCTGCTTCATCTATTTCAATCCTTGCCTGAGCAACCGCACCGGTTCCGCTGCCGCCACTTGTGGCTGATGCACGGAACTGGGCGGCCTCCGCCCTGGCCGCGGCGATAATCTGTTCCGCCTCAGCCTTGGCTGCCGCCAGGACAGCATCACTTTCCTTACCTTCGACCCCCGCGCTCCGAACCTCGATTGCCGAAACCGGCGCCGCAAGGGCAACAGGCTCGTCATCAAAGACCGGACGGGCGGCAAGCCCTGCCCGGCTGACGATCTCCGGCACGGCGCTTTCCCATTCGATGGCCATGATATGCACGCCGGCCACCCCTTCTATCTCCCGGACCTGGCGGATGATATCAACGCAGATGTTGATGCCCTCGTCTTCCTTGTCCTTGGCCCCCTGCATCCGCTTGATCACCTCATCGGTGACGTCCATGCCCGGCACGGAGCTCTTCATGTA
>JAJZPC010000090.1 GCA_021811385.1 Deltaproteobacteria bacterium
CGGCGCCGGAGGGGCTCAAGCCGGTGTACGAGCACGCCTCCAGCAAGAGCCTGGACGAGGTGCTGACCGGGTTGCTCAAGTATTCCAACAACTTCATCGCCAACCAGCTTTTTCTGGCAATAGGCGCCAAAGAGTACGGCTGGCCCGCCACCTGGGACAAGGGGCAGCGGGCCATGACCGGATTGTATCGCAACGAGTTGGGGCTTTCGGAAAAAGACATCGTGGTCCGCGAAGGCTCCGGCCTCTCCCGGCAAAACCGGGTAACGCCCAGGGCAATGCTCACCATCCTGGAGGCGTTCAAGCCCTATGCCGGGCTGCTGCCTTTTGAGAACAACTGCCTGCGCAAATCCGGCACTATGACCGGGGTGTATGGGTATGGAGGATATTTTGCCGGAGAGCGCGGGTTAGACAGCTTTGTCCTGATGCTCAACCAGCCGAAGAATACCAGGGATCAGGTGTTGGAACTGCTTGGTGCCATGCATGGGGTCAAGGGGAAACGGAAGAACTGAAAGATGGTCCCGATGGAGTAGATCAAGGGAGCGGGGCTGTGACGGCTACCCGTTTGCCTGCTTTTTGACAACCCTTGTCGGCTTGCTCGTTTTATTGACAAGCCGCAATTCAAGGCGGCAACCGAGGGCATGTGCGTACTTCTGCAATGTGGAGAGTGAGGGGGAATGCTTTCCGCTACCGGATTCCAAACGAGCAATCGCTGATTGGGTTGTCCCTATTCGTTCGGCAACTTCCGCCTGGGTAACGCCGGCGGCAGCCCTTGCTTTCAAAAATTCATCCAAAAAAGAAAATTCTTCTTCAAGTCTGTCGTATTCAGCTTTCACATCCGGGCGTTCGAGCGCTTGAGCCTTGAGCTTTTTGTGAGTCAACATTTTTTGACCTCCTTCATCCGCCGTTTTGCAATGCCAAGTTCCTTACGCGGTGTTTTGTCGGTTTTCTTGATGAACTGGTGCAAGATGACGATTTTCTTTCCGACCATGGTACAGAAAAACACACGGGAAATCCCCTCTGCGGCTTTCAGGCGCAGCTCAAACAACCCATCACCCATTGCCCTGGTATGAGGCATTCCCAAGTCCGGGCCATACTCTTCCATCCGGTCCGTATATCGTAGGTATCTGGAAAGAAAGCCCGCTGGCAACCCAAGGACTTCACCTTGCACAGTATCATCGTAATACGTGATTTCCCAGCTCATAATTTATAGCAGATATGATATGTTTGTCAATGGTCGGACTACACTCTCTGGATGGTGACTTTGGGGCATGAGCTGCCGAGATTGGGTTATTAAGTAGACTCTCTCCGTATTTACAAGGTGTTATTTTTTAAGCACCTGACTACAAAAGGCTAGCATTTTATTAAAAGGTGGGGACGGAACCAGGCGGGCTTTGTCCAACTCTTGGTCCGCCAATTTTGACAAATCATCAGTTTCATTGTCAGGGAAAATGAGAAGCAAATCCTCGTCCGGCTGGGTAGGGTAATAAGCGATCCAGTTTTTAAAATTTCGCTTCATCGCCAAATTGGTATATGCACACATTAACCATCGTGACCCGAAGGCAGACCTGTTATGAAAACCACGAATTTTCAACACAGAGGTTCGCTCCCCCCGAAAAATCTCAGTGATATCAATATCAATTGAATCGTATCCGAGTTCTTTAGAGTTCGCATGGAACAGCGGGATTTCTTCGGCGTATGAAGGCCCGCAGAAGATCAGCATTAGAAGAAAAAATAATTTTTTCAAGAGAACCTCCAGGTAGGGGACTACAATTAGTTTAAAGTGATCTTATTTGATAGGAAGTGGAAAGTCAAAAAAACAAGACTAAACCTCCCCTACCCCCGCTCCAGCAGCACCATGGTTTCCTGATGACCGGTCTGCGGGAACATATCCACCAAGCGGACTTCGGCCAGCCGGTAGCCGGCCTGGACAAGCCCTCCCAGATCGCGGGCCAACGTGGCGGGATCGCAGGAGATGTAGATGATCTGGTGGGCCTCAAGACCGGGCAGCAGGGGAATGAGTTCGGCGCAGCCGGATCGGGGCGGGTCGAGGAGGAGGCAGTCAAAGGTGGCCTTTTCGGCCAGTAGACGTCTGGCCGCCTTGGTGGCGCTTTCCTGGCTGAATCGGCAGCGATCACCAAGCCCGGCATTTTCGGCGTTGCGCACACCGCTGCGGATGGTGGAGCGCTGCATGTCCATGCCGGTTACCTGCCAACCCTGCGTGGCCAGGGGAAGGGAGAAATTGCCCATGCCGCAGAACAGGTCCAGCGCCTTGGTGGGCTGCATTCCCCGTGTCCACTCCAGCAGCAGCTTGATGCAGTTTTCGTTTTGCCCGAGATTCACCTGACAAAACCCCCCTGGTTCCAGGGCAAGGGTGAGTGGCCGGCCGCACAGTCCTTCAGGCAGGGAAAATTCCACCAGGAGCCCGTTTAAAGGAATCTCGCCCGTGTCGCTGAAACACGGGCCCTTGGCCTGGCCTTCCACGTTGAAGATCACCGCTTCCAGCACAGGCAGGGCCTGACAGAGAAGGCGTGCTGCCTGGTGATCTCCAGGCCTGGTTTTTCTGGTGTAGTGGATGAGCAGGATAATCGAGTTGTGATTGGGGTTTTCGAGAAGCTCGATGGCCGAGGCCATGGACAGGAGGGTTTGAAACGGTCTGGAGGCGGAAAGACCGGCAAGCACCGAGTTGATACCATCCCCGGCCAGGGGGCAGCGGGAAACAGGGATCAGCTTGTGGCTCTGGCGGCCGAAGTATCCCATTACCCCCTGCACCACCTGCAATCTGATCCGTTGCCGGTAGCCAAAGTTTTGAGGCGAGGCCAGGGGGGCGCCCAAAAGAGCGGCAAGCTCTTCCTCTCGGCACAACCCTGCCCGGCAAAGGGTTTCCCCGAGAATCCCGTTTTTCAACCGAAGCTGCTCCTCGTAGGTGGCGTGCTGGAAATCGCAGCCGCCGCAGGTGTCGTACACCGGGCAGACCGGGGGGATTCGCTGGGTCGAGGGGGTAAGCACTTCCAGGAGGTCTGCTTCCTGGTACTGTTTGTGCTGACGGCGCAGACGAACCCGCACCACCTCCCCGGGCAGCACGCGCGGCACCATGACCACCTGGCCGTCGGCCAAACGGCCCAGGCCGAGCCCTCCCTTGATTACCTTGTCAACCGTGAGTTCCACGGGTTTGCTCATCGGCGGCTCCGCAATAGTTCCCTCCCCCCTTGCGGGGGAGGGTTAGGGAGAGGGGGAATCAGCCATGAACCCGGTAGATCGCAGCTTCACCCACCCCCCAGCCCCCTCCCGTCGAGGGAGGGGGATTCAATAACAAACAAAAAAACCGGTACAGGGCAACTGCCCCATACCGGCATTCTGGGGGAGAATCCACCCCGTCACATCTTAATAATTCTTGTCAGCATAGGCGAGCCAACCGCCTGCTTCCACGAGTTTTTTATCGAATTCGTTCAACTTGAACGGAATAACCACCTTCTTGCTGCCCTGGGCCGTGATCGTGCAACCGGCCAGGTCCACGCCGATCTTCACCGCCTCGCCCAGGCCAAAGAGGGTTTCGATATCCTTTTTCGGCAGCTCGATGGCCAGCATGCCGCAGTTGTACATGTTCTGCCGGAAGATGCGGGCAAAGCTTTCGGCGATGACCACGTTGATGTCGTTGACCTCGAACACCCAGACCGCATGCTCCCGGGAGGAGCCGCAGCCGAAATTGGCCCGGGTGATGATAACCCCCTTGCCCTCGATGTCCTTGCGCGGGTCGAAGCCCCCGAGCTTGAGATCTTCGAGGATAAAGGACTGCAGGGCCATCTTGGTGTTTTCGGTCAGGTACTTGGCCGGGATGATCTCGTCGGTATTGATGTCGTTTCTGTCAAGAAACAACGCGTTGCCGCCAAACTCTTTCATTATCGTTCACTCCATTGATGTTGGATTGGTTGCCTTTACAGGAGGTTCCGCGGATCGGTGATGTGGCCCTGCACCGCAGTGGCCGCAGCGGTGAGCGGGCTCATCAGGTGGACGATGCCGCCCTTGCCCATCCGGCCGTTGAAATTCCGGTTGGTGGTGGAGGCGCAGATCTCGCCTTCGGCCAGAACCCCGTTGCTCATGCCCAGGCAGGCGCCGCAGGTGGGGTTGGTCACGCAAAAACCCGCTTCCATGAAGATGGCGATGAGCCCTTCTTCCAGAGCCTGGGCATACACCTTGGGCGTGGCCGGGGAGAGAATGCCGCGCACATTGGCCGCGATCTTTTTGCCTTTCAGGATCCGGGCCGCGGAGCGGAGATCCTCGATGCGGCCATTGGTGCACGAGCCGATATACACCTGATCCACAGGGGTGCCGTCCATCTCGGTGACGCTTTTCACCTCGTCGGGCTTGTAGCCGAAGGTCACCTGGGGCACGAGCTTGGACACATCCAGGGTCATCTCCTTGACGTATTCGGCGTCCGGGTCGGAATGCCACTGGGCAAAATCCTGCACCGCCACATCGATGGATTCGTACTGATCCTTGATAAAGGGCCAGAGATATTTGGCGGTCACCCGGTCGGGCAGGCAGATGCCGCAGGTGGCCCCGGCCTCAATGGCCATGTTGCACAGGGTCATCCGCGCTTCCATGCTCATGGACTCAACCACCGGCCCGACAAACTCCATGACCTTGTCGGTGGCCCCGTTCACGGTCAATTCCTTGATGATGAAGAGGATCACGTCCTTGGCGGAGACGCCGTCCTGCAAACCGCCGCTGATGGTGATCCGCATGGTTTCCGGGGTGCGGAAGGAGCAGACCCCCTTCAAGATCCCCACCTCCAGATCGGTGGTGCCCACCCCGGCGGCAAAGGCGCCGAAGGCTCCGTGGGTGCAGGTGTGGGAATCCCCCATGATCACGGTGTAGCCGGGGCGGATAAAGCCCTTTTCCGGGAAGAGCGCATGGCAGACCCCGTTGGCGCCGATGTCGAAGAAATCGGCAATCTTGTGGCGCCGGGCCCAGTCGCGGATGATCTTGCCCTGGGTCGCGGTCTTGGAATCCTTGGCAGGGGTGACATGGTCGATGACCGCCTTGATCTTGGTGGTGTCGAAGACCCGGTCCATGCCGCGGGCCTCGAGATCGGTAATGGCGATGGGCGTGGTGATCTCGTGGCACATGACCACATCGATATCGAGGATGACGTTTTCAGGGGTGGGGGTGTCGCGCAGATGCGCGGCAAAAATCTTTTCAGCTATGGTTTTACCCATTGTTCATGAGCCTCCGTGCGGGGGATTGTCAGAGTGTGTTTTGCGGGAAACGCGCCCACGGTAAAAAAGTTTTTTACCACAGACCGGCAACCATTAGCCATGATAAATGATAGACAGAGCCCGAAAAAATACCGGGATTTCCAGGGTGATTGCAGGCAAACATGGTTTTTTCGTACTTTGGGTTTGACCGGAGTTCCCATGCTGTATATCATGCTTCGAAACCGGTTGTTTTCGCCGCCGGTCCATACCTCTCTCCTGTTCCCTGTTCACTTAGGGAGATCACCATGCCAGGAGAAATAATTATGCCGGACGCACGGAATTCATTTCAGGAAACAGCATGCATATGGCACGAAAGAAGACCAAGCCCCCCAAGCACCAATTGCCGGCCTATCAAACCGGCAACCAGCAGACTATCGAACTCATCCTGGCGATCGCCCGTGATGAATACGGAGAAGTCCCCCCCAAGCTCGCCGGGCTGTTCAATGATGTGGCGGATCTCTATGCCGGACGCTGGCCGAGCCACGAAGCCTGCGGAGTCAGTTATCACAATTTCAACCACTCCCTGGATGTCTGCCTTGCCGCCGCCCGCATGCTTGCCGGATGGAACCTGCGGGAACACGCCCTTGCCTTGAGCGAAAGATATTTCCATTTGGGCATGGCTGCGGCCCTGTTCCACGACTCCGGCTATATCAAGGATAAGGGGGATCTGGCCGGAGCAGGCGGCAAATTCACCCTGGTGCATGTAGAGCGGAGCATGGAGATCGCCCGTGAATACCTGACGGGCAAACAGTGGCCCAGGGAGGAGGTCGAAGCGGTTTCCCGGATGATCTCCATCACCGATTACTCGCAGCGTCCCGATCTTTCCGCGCTTTTTCCGGAATCCAGCCTGAAGGTCATGGCCCAGATGGTGGCCACCGCCGATCTGGTCGCCCAGATGGCGGACACCGATTATGTCCAGCGCATCGACGATCTGTTCTCCGAGTTCCAGGAGGTCTACGAATATGAAAACCGCGAGACCCTGGCCGAAAAAGGAACCAAGGTCTACAAGACCGTGCAGGAGATCAAGGACGGCACCATTGCCTTTTACGAGCAGTTTGTTCTCCCCACCCTCACCAATCTTGGCCGCGTGGATCGCTATCTGGCCGATTTTTTCGGCGACGGCAGAAACCCGTACCAGGAAAACATCACCGCCAATCTGTCCGGCCATCTCATGGATGTGCGCTCCCATTGGCGCCGCATCGGCGACGTTTTGACCGATCTGGGGCTGGCCTCCAGCGAACAGATTGCCGGCGCCGTGGCCAGGCAGCAGACCCTGGCCAAGAAAAAGGACGGCGCCTCCCCTGCCAAAAGCTTCAATACCCTGATCCGGGAGCATCTGCTGCCCTGGTTCACGGTTCGCGCCCAGGAAGGACGCTGCCTGGGCGACATCCTCATGGAGATGCAGGCGGTGGAGCCGAAATCCCTGGCCAGGGGATTGCTGGCCCAGATGCTGCCCGATTCCCTGTACGAGTCGCTTTCTCCCCGTGAATTGCATTTTCTGCTCCAGTCCGCCATCCTCTTGCAGAACATCTGCAAAGGCCCGTGGATTCTGGGGGTGGTTCTGGAGATGGCCAACGAGATCCTCGATTGTGAAGCCAGCTCGATCCTCATCGCGGACCTCGATGAAAAGGAGATGCTGGTCGCCCTGCCCACCGGCCCCAAGAAAAACGTGGTCTACGGCAAGGGGATTGCCATGGACAAGGGGCTTTCCGGCTGGGTCTACCGCAACGGCCAGCCCGCGCGGGTGCGCAATGTCAATGTTGACTCCCGCTTTGACAACGGCATGGACAAGAATATCGATTTCGTCACCCGTTCCATCCTCGCCGTGCCCCTGCATGTGAACGGGGAGTGCATCGGGGCCGTGGAGGCGTTGAACAAAAGCGACGACGATTTCACCCAGCACGACATGAATGTGCTCTCCATCCTTGCCAATATGCTTGCCAATGTCATGGTTGGTGTTTTATGCATACACTCGAACCACTGAACGCAAGCCCCTTGACAACATTATTCCGTTCCCACGGCCTCCAATGAAAATCATCATTCCAGCCCTGCTCGCCCTCACCCTTGCCCTGCCCGCCTCCGTCTTCGGCGCCCAGGGGATCAGCATCGACGGCAAGGTCAAATACGGTCCAGGTTTCAGCAAGTTCGACTATGCCTCCGACAAGGCGCAAAAAGGCGGCCATCTGGTCCTCCACGATCTGGGCAGCTATGACAAGCTCAATCCCTACACCCTCAAGGGCACTCCCCCAATGGGGCTTGACGAGCTGGTCTTTGAAACCCTTGCCGTGCCGAGCCTGGACGAGCCCTTTGCCTCCTACGGGCTGATCGCCAAGGATATCGTTTTGGCGGACGACCGGCTGTCGGTCACCTTCACCATCCATGAAAAGGCCCGTTTTTCCGACGGCTCCGCGATTACCCCGGAGGATGTGAAGTTCTCCCTGGAAACCCTGAAAAGTCCGGCGGCAAGCCCCTCGTACCAGATCTATTTCCAGGATATCTCCTCCGCCGAGGTTCTTGACCAGCACCGGGTCCGGTTTCATTTTGCCCAGCGCAACCGCGAGCTGCACCTGATCGCCAGCCAGCTCCCGGTCTTTTCCAAGAAATTCTACACCGCCCATCCCTTTGACGCCCAGGACATGACGCCGCCGGTCGGCTCCGGCCCCTATCTGGTCAAGGAGGTCATCCCCGGTAAATCCATCACCTATGCGCGCAACCCGCAGTACTGGGCCAGGGATCTCAACGTGCGGCGCGGGATGTTCAACTTCGACGCCATCACCTATAAATACTTCAAGGATCAGATCGTGGCGGTGGAGGCCTTCAAGGCCGGGGAATTCGATTTTCTTTCGGTCAACATGGCCAAGCAATGGGCTCGGGATCTGGACGGCCCCAGGTTCAAGCGCGGCGAACTGGCCAAGGAAACCCTGCCCCACAAGAACAACGCCGGGATGCAGGGTTTTGTCTTCAACCTGCGCAAGCCTGTTTTCAATGAT
>JAJZPC010000091.1 GCA_021811385.1 Deltaproteobacteria bacterium
GAGGGCATCAACATCTGTGTTGTCATCATCCGCCAAGTCCGGGAGATAGAAGGGGTGGCCGGGGTGCACATCATGGCCATTGAATGGGAAAGCGCCGTGCCGGAGATCGTCAGCCGGGCAGGGCTTGCCACCCGTCCGATCTTTGCCGATGAGCCCGTGGCCCTTGCGGCGCCGGTTTCGGCAATCGAGGTTCGGACCACGGTGGCCGGAGGTGAGGAAAGTGATGCTGTCCTGGCGGCAGCCAAGGTTGAGGCAGAAAAAATTATCACCGCGGCCAAGGCGGAAGCCGCCCAGTACCGTGCATCAGCCACAGCCGGTGCAAGCGGGGCCGGTGCGGTTGATCAGGCAAGGATTGAAATAGAAGAAGCAGGAGAGGATGCGATGAACGAAAAAGAACGGCAGATGGCGCTTGACTCGGTACGTCTCGGTCTCGATGCGCTGAAAAAGGCCTACGGCTTGTCGGACGATCAATTTGATGCGCTGGTGAAATTTGCCGGGGCAGAGGCTATTCTCAAGCGCGAGCCGTTGCTCGCCGTTCCTGCTTCTCCGGCTCCAGCCCCAGTTGCGCAGGCAGCTCCGGCAGCCCCGGCTGCACCTGCGCCGGCACCGGACGAGAGCGCGGCCAAGAAAGCCGCCGAGGCTGCGGCCGCGGATGAGGCCAAGAAGGCGGAAGCAGCCAAGAAGGCAGCGGCTGACAAGGCTGCGGCAGAGGCGAAGACTGCCGAAGCGGCGAAAAAGGCAGCCGAGGCTGCGGCCGCCGACGAGGCGAAAAAGGCGGAAGCCGCCAAGAAAACCGCCGCTGACAAGGCTGCGGAAGCGGCCAAGAAACCCGCCGCGCCCGAGGCGAAGAAGACTGCCCCGGCAGCTTCCGCTGCTGCGGTTGGCGCGGCGGAACTCGCCTGCGAAGAAACGCCCCTGAGCGAACGGGCTGCCAAGGTTCCCGAAGCCTCCTACAAGCAGGCATACACCGGCGCCATCCGCGAGACGGCTCTGGGCGACGGGCCAAGCGGCATCAAGGTGGGCGGTTCAAACACCCTGTCGTTCCATCTCTTTGAAGGAACCATGGGCAACAGCCCCAAGATCGCCTTTGACGTGCTTGACGTGAAGCCCGATGAATGGCCGGATTCCCTGGCCCGTCATTATCAGGATGTGTTGGACAATCCCGTGGCCTGGGCCCAGAAATGCGTCAAGGAATACGGCGCCGACGCCATCTGCATCTCCATGGTCAGCACCGACCCCAACGGCCTGAACCGGCCCGCGGGCGAAGCGGCAAAAGCCGCGGCCGAGGTGGTGAAAAGCATCGAGGTGCCGGTTATTGTCTGGGGTTGCGGCAACGGCGAAAAGGACACGGAAACCCTGCGGGAGATCACTTCACTGATCGGCGACAAGAAGGTGTGTCTGGCTCCGCTTTCCGACAGCAACTACCGGGCCATCGGCGCCACGGCCATGGCCTTCCAGTATCCCATGGTCGCTGCCTCGCCCATTGACGTGAACCTGGCCAAGCAGCTCAACATTCTCCTTGAGAACCTCGGGGTCTCCCTGGATTCCGTGTTGATCGACCCCTCCATCGGCGCGCTGGGCTACGGCATCGAGTACACCTACTCGGTCATGGAGCGGATTCGTCTTGCCGCCCTGACCCAGAAGGACGAGAAGCTGCAGGTGCCCTTTATCTGCAACCTGGGCCGCGAGGTCTGGAAGGCCAAGGAATGCCGGTTGCCCTCCGACGAGATGATCGGCGACCAGGAGACCCGGGGTATTCTCATGGAGGCCATCACCGCTTCCTGCATGCTGATGGCGGGCGGCGAATTGATGATCATGCGGCATCCGAGGGCGGTAGCTCTGACCAAGTCGCTGATCAACGGACTCATGGGCTAAATATCTGAAATTGTGCATTTATCGACTGTAATGCTGAAAAGCCTCACAGGGTTAAAGAGGAGATTACAAAATGTCTAAGATCATCTGTTCAGCCGCCATCCGCGGGGCTCACAAGATTGTTGATATGGCGGAAGCGAAGTTCGAGGAGGTCCTCAAGAAGTACGGGCCAGAGCAGGAGGTGCATTTTCCGAACACCGCCTATTTCCTGCCGATTATTTACAGTATGCTGGGCGCCAAGGTGCAGAATCTGGGCGACATGAAGGATATCTTCAAGGAATGCCGCACTCTGCTGCCCGAACAGGTAAGCGAGAACATCTGGCTGCCGTACCTTGCCCCGGCCCTTGATGCGGGCATGGCCACCTTTTTCGCCGAGGAGATGTACGAGGCCATCCGGTATCTCGAGACCCCGGATTTCTACACCAAAACCGAGGATCCGCTGGAGAACAATATCTGGCTGGGCGCTGCCGACGACGTCATTTTCCGGAAGCGCGGCGTTGAGTTCGTGGACGGCACCGCGCCGGGTTTTGCCGCGATCATGGGCACCCCGGACGACAACGAGATCGCTTCGAAAATCGCCCTGGAACTCCAGGAGAAAAATCTTTATATCTTCATGCACGACCAGTCCAACGGCAAGAACATGGCCGAGCGCCTGATTGAAAACAAGGTGCAGGTCGGCTGGAACACCCGTCTGGTGCCCTTTGGCAAGAGCTACACCTCGGCGGTCTTCGCCATCGGCTTTGCCTGCCGCGTGGCCATGGCCTTCGGCGGCATCAAGCCCGGCGATTACAAGGGCAACCTGATCTACAACAAGGACCGGACCTTTGCCTTTGTCATGGCATTCGGCCCGGTTTCCGACGAGTGGTACGCCAATGCGGCCGGCGCCATCAACTGGGGCTTTCCCACCATCTCCGACTACGATATCCCCGAGGTGCTGCCCACCGGGATTTGCACCTACGAGCACGTGGTCAGCCGCGTGCCCCACGAGGAGATCGTCCAGAAGGCCATCGAGGTGCGGGGGCTGAAGGTCAACGTCACCAAGATCGATATCCCCTTGTCATTCGGCCCGGCCTTTGAGGGCGAGCGTATCCGCAAGGACGATCTGTTCATGGAATGCGGCGGCGGCCGGACCTCGGGGGTTGAGGTGCTGGTGTCCAAGGATATGTCCGAGGTGGAGGACGGCAAGGTCACCGTCGAAGGGCCGGACATCAAGGATCTCCAGGTGGGCCAGAATGTGCCCCTCGGCATCCTGGTCGAGGTTGCCGGGCGCGGCATGCAGTCGGACTTCGAGCCCATCCTTGAGCGTCAGTTCCATCACCTGATCAACTACATCCAAGGCATCATGCACATGGGCCAGCGGAACATCATGTGGCTCCGGATCGGCAAGGCCGCGGTGGAAAAGGGCTTTTCCTTCTCCCACATCGGCAAGGTGCTGCACGGCAAACTGCATCAGGAGTTCGGCGCCATTGTCGATAAGATCCAGGTCAAGATCTACACCGAGTTGGACAAGGTGGAAGAGGTTCAGGAGCTGGCCCGTAAGGTCTATGCCGAGCGCGATGAGCGTCTGGGCTCCATGACCGACGAGACCGAGGAGGTCTTCTACTCCTGCACCCTGTGCCAATCCTTTGCCCCGAGCCATGTCTGCGTTATCACCCCGGAGCGGATCGGCATGTGCGGCGCCTACAACTGGCTGGACGGCAAGGCCTCCTACCAGATCAACCCCACCGGCCCCAACCAGCCGATCCAGAAAGGCGACTGCCTGGATGAGAAGCTCGGCCGCTTCAAGGGGATCAACGATTTCGTCGATCAGACCTCCCGCGGGGCTGTAACCGATCTTGCCTTGTACTCCCTGATGAACAGCCCGATGACCGCGTGCGGCTGTTTCGAAGCCATTGCCGCCATGCTGCCCCAGTGCAACGGGATCATGGTGGTAAACCGCGACTACAGCGGCATGACCCCTTCCGGGATGAAGTTCACTTCCTTGGCCGGCATGGCTGGCGGTGGTGCGCAGACCCCTGGTTTCATCGGGGTTTCCAAGCATTTCATGACCAGCCCCAAACTCTTTGTCGCCGAGGGCGGCCTCAAGCGCATGGTCTGGCTGCCCAAGATGATGAAGGAAGAAATCAAGGACAAACTCATCGAGCGTTGCAAGGAAATCGGCATGCCGGAGTTTTACGACATGATCGCCACCGAGGAGAACGGCACCACCGAGGAGGAAATCCTCGCCTTCATGAAGAAGGTCGGGCATCCGGCTCTTGAGATGGAAGCGATTGTTTGATTTGTAAGTTGTTAGCTGTCAGCCAACAGCTTTCAGCATGACGATTCAAGATTATTATTCAAGCTTAGAGCGCAGCGCTTACGGCTTGCCTTATAACGGAGGAACAGACAGATGGCTTTAACAGGTATTCAAATCCTCAAGATGCTTCCCAAGAAGAACTGTGGGGAGTGCGGCATCCCGACCTGTCTTGCCTTTGCCATGAAGGTGGCGGCCGGGCAGACGGAAATCGGCGAATGTCCGTATGTGAGCGATGAGGTCAAGGAGCAGATCGGCGAAGCATCCGCCCCTCCGATCCGGACTGTTAAAATCGGCGCAGGCGACAGCGCCTATGCCACCGGCGGCGAGACCTGCCTGTTCCGCCATGAAAAACGTTTCGAGAATCCCACCGGTATCGCGGTGCTGGTCACCACCGAGATGAACGAGGCCGATGTCGATGGCCGGATCAACCGGTTCAAGAACCTCCGCTACGAGCGGGTAGGGGTTCTGCTCAAGGCTGACCTCATCGCGATCAAGGATAGCAAGGGCGACAGTGCTGTCTTTACCGCCCTGACCAAGAAGGTGCTGGACACCGCCCTTGATGCCGGGATCATCTTGATGAGCGACAAGGGTGACAATCTCAAGGCTGCCGCTGCGGCCTGCGGGGAGCGTAAGCCTCTGCTCTACGCGGCCACCGCCGACAATGCCGAGGCCATGGCCGCAGTGGCCAAGGAGACCGGTTGCCCGCTGGTTGCCAGGGGAACAAACCTCGACGACACCGTGGCTGTTTCCGAAAAACTGCTGGCCGCTGGCCTCAAGGATCTGATGCTCGATTCCGGCGCCCGCACAATCCGCGCCGCCCTGGAAGACAGCGTTGTGGGGCGGCGTTCCGCCATCCGCTCCAAGTTCAAGCCCCTGGGCTTTCCCACCATCACCTTTCCCTGCGAGATCTCAGCGGATCCGCTGATGGAGGCCATGGTCGCCTCGGTACTCATTGCCAAATATGCCGGTATTGTCGTGCTTTCCGACCTGCAGGGCGATATCCTCTTCCCGCTCCTGCTGGAGAGGCTGAACATCTTCACCGATCCGCAGCGGCCCATGGTGGTGCAGGAAGACGTGTACAACATCAATGGCCCCACCGAGGATTCCCCGGTGCTCATTACCTGCAACTTCTCCCTTACCTACTTCATCGTTTCCGGCGAGATCGAGGGGAGCAAGGTGCCTTCCTGGCTGCTGATCAAGGATACGGAAGGGCTTTCCGTTCTCACCGCCTGGGCGGCCGGCAAGTTCGGCGCGGATATGATCGCGGCCTTCATGAAGAAATCCGGGATCGAGTCCAAGGTCAAGCACCGGGAGCTCATTATCCCCGGCTACCTTGCCTCCATGAAGGGCGAGCTTGAGGAAGAGCTGGCCGGTTGGACCATAACCATCGGCCCCCGTGAAGCCGGGCATCTGCCCGCCTTCCTCAAGGAATGGAAACCAGCGGCTTAAAAAATAGGCGCAAGGAGCAAGGTTAAAGGAACAAGGATAAAATCTTGTGTCCGGCGCCTTAGCCTTTGGCCTTGAACCTTTAGCCTTGAACCTATCTTCTATGAATATCACAATCAACGGGTATGAAATTGTTGCCGAAGAAGGGATCACCATCCTGGAAGCGGCAAAACGGGCGGATATCCATATCCCGACCCTCTGCCACGTGAACAAGGCGACCTCGGACATTCCGTGCGGAATCTGCGTGGTCAGCGTGGAAGGGGTGGAGGAGCCGGTGCGGTCCTGTGTAACACCGGTAAGCGAAGGGATGCGGATCACCACCGACTCCAAGGAGCTGCAGGCCAAGCGCAACGAGCGCATGACCCTCCTGATGGAGACCCATTTCGGCGACTGCAAGGCGCCCTGCAACCTCACCTGTCCCGGGCAGATCAACGTACAGGGCTATATCGCCCATGTGGCCAAAGGCCAGTACGAAGAGGCCCTGCGTCTGGTCATGGAGCGCAACCCCTTTCCCTTTTCCGTAGGCAGGGTGTGCCCCAGGTTCTGCGAAACCCGCTGCCGCCGGATTCTCGTGGATGAGCCGGTGTCCATCAACCATCTCAAGCGTTTTGTCGCCGACTGGTGCATGGCGCATAAGATCGACCTGCGCATTCCCCGCGACCCTGCCACCGGCAAGAAGATCGCCGTTATCGGCGGCGGGCCTTCCGGCCTGACCGGCGCGTATTACCTGGCGCGCAAGGGCCACGATGTCACGGTGTTCGAATCCGCTCCCAAGCTCGGCGGCATGCTGCGCTACGGCATTCCCGACTACAAGATTCCCCAGGATGTGCTGGATTACGAGATCAGCACCATTCTGCGCATGGGGATCAATGTTCGCCTGAGCCAGAAATGGGGCGAGGATTTCACCCTGCAATCCCTCAAGGACCAAGGCTACGAGGCCATTCTCATCGCCACCGGCACCCCGGTGGACGAGCGTCTCGATGTTCCGGGCTGCGCCCTGCCCAAGGTGATCCCGGCCACGAAATTCCTGCGGGATATGTCCGAGGGCAAGGGAACCAACTATGGCCGTTCCGCCGTGGTGTTCGGCGGCAACAACGTGGCCATGGAGGTTGCCCGCTCTTTGCTGCGCAAGGAAGTCGGTCAGGTCACCATCATCTATCCCCGGGCCCAGACCGAGATGCCGGCCAACCAGCGCAATATCCGGGTGGCGGAAAAAGAGGGTGTGCAGTTTCTGCTCATGGCCGCGCCGGTGAATTTCAGCGATACCGACAACGGCATCAGCGTGCAGTTGATCCGGACCAAGCTCGGCGAGCCCGACGATAAAGGCATCCGTTATCCAGAGGCGATCCCCAATTCCACGGTGAATATCAAGGCCGACACCGTTATTGTCGCCCAGGGCTTGAGCGCCTGCCACGAGAGGTTCGACGGCGGCGAACTGGAAGCCTCTCTGGAACTGACCCCGAAATACAACGTCAAGGCCAATCCCCGAACCTCGCTGACCAACCATCCCGGCATCTACGCGGCCGGCGACGTGACCAGCGGCCCGCGTTCGGTGATCCAGGCCGTGGTCGCGGCCCGGCGGGCGGCGGAGAACATCCACGCCCAGGTCATGGGCATCACCAAGACCGTGGCCGAGAGCCGCTTCAACTTCAGCCGGGGCAAGGGCTTCGACGATGTGGATCTCCGTAATTTCGAGGGGATCAACATCAAGCTGCGCGAAAAGATGCCCACCCGGCCGCCCCAGATAGCCACCCAGGATTTCAGCGAGATCAAACTCGGCTTTTCCGAGCAAATGGCGATCACCGAGGCCAAGCGCTGCCTCTCCTGCGGCTGCCGCGCCTATGACCGCTGCGATCTGAAAAAACTGGCCACGGATTTTGGCCTTGATCCGACCCGGACCGGGATGGCGATAAAGCCGATCTACACGGAAAAGATCAGCCATCCCATGATTCTGGTGGACTTGAACAAGTGCATCTACTGCAAGCGTTGCCAGAACAGTTGCGAATACAATGCCCTGGAAATCAGCGCCGACGATGTCGATGACAAGGGACGGCCGGTTGGTTTGCGGTTCAGGTTCAAAGAGAACTGCGTCAACTGCGGCGCCTGCGTGGACAATTGCTCCACGGGCGCCCTGAACAAGAAAGACTCCCTGGTGCCGGTGATCAACGAAGAGATCCGCGAGGTTCGCTCCACCTGTCCGTATTGCGGGGCAGGCTGCCAGATCATCCTCAAGGTCAAGGGCAATACCCTGATGGAAGTCACCGCGGATCCTGACCTGGCGCCCAATTACGGGGCGCTCTGCGTCAAGGGCAGGTTCGCGCATAATTTCGTCCAGCACAAGGAGCGGCTGACCAAACCCCTGGTGCGCCGGGGCTCCCAACTGGTGGAGACGAGCTGGGAAGATGCCCTGAACATGGTGGCCAAGCGTTTCTTCGACCTCAAGGCCATGTACGGGCCGGATTCCATTTCCGGTTTCAGTTGCGCCCGGGCCAGCAACGAAGAAAACTATCTGATGCAAAAATTCATGCGGACAGCGATCGGAACGAATAATATCGATCACTGCGCCCGACTCTGACACGCTCCCACGGTGGCCAGTTTGGCCCTCACCTTCGGCAGCGGCGCA
>JAJZPC010000092.1 GCA_021811385.1 Deltaproteobacteria bacterium
TTGGCATGACTGGGATTAGAATACATTATTGTATTCTCAGCTAGTCAAGCCCCTTTTTTTTATATCCTCTGGAACGGCAGAATAATGGTAAAGGCCGCGCCCTTGCCCGGCGTGCTCTGGACATAGATCTCCCCGCCATGGTCACGGATGATCCCATAACTGAGCGACAACCCAAGGCCGGTGCCGTCCCTCGGTCCCTTGGTGGTAAAGAACGGCTCGAATATCTTGTCCTGGATCTCCCGGGCAATGCCCGGACCGGTATCGCGGACGACGATCTCCACCTGTCCCTTGTCCCGCAGACAGCGGGATTCAATCCCGATCTCCCCGTTTTCGCCTATAGCCTGGGCAGCGTTCATAAAGAGGTTCATGAAAACCTGTTTCAGCTTTTCCGTATCTATTTCAATAAGCGGGATGTCGGGATCCAGCTTCTGCACCACGGTTATGCTCTGCTTGGCCAGTTGACTGGAAACCATAGAGAGCACCTGTTCGATAGCGGTGTTGAGAGCACCGGGTGCCCGGGTTGTCTCTTGGTTGCGGGCGAAGCTGAGCAGGTCATGGACGATGCGCTGGCAGTTTTTTACATGCTTTTCGATGATGCTCAAGTCTTCGACCTTTTCCGGCAAATTGCCCAAATCCTCTTTCAGTAAATCTGTGTAACAGAGGATAATCCCCAGGGGATTGTTGATTTCATGTGCGACTCCGGCTGCCAGCTGCCCGAGAGCAACAAGCTTTTCCGACTGCTGCATCCGGTGTTCCATCTGTTTTTTCTGGGTGACATCCTTGGCATAACAAACAATATTTTTCAGCTCGCCGAGATCATCAAAAGCCGGATAAAAATGGATATCAAAAAGCTGACCGTTGGGGAGTTGGATAAAATCGGAAACAGGTTCCAGCAGCTTAACCTGGGCGATATGGCTAAAAAGCGCGAAGGGGACCGGCTGCGTCGCGGCCAGTTCGCCGAGGTGATGGTTAAGGACCGTTTCCGGGCAGAAACCATATTTGACCAGAAAAGCCTTGTTCACCATGCGGAGAAATCCATCCGGAGAAACAAGCACGACCAGGTCGGCGATGGCATCGAACACCGACTGAAGAAGTTCTTTGCTCTGCAGGAGGCGGGTCATGTTCTGCAAGCTCTCAATGGTCACGCCGACCTGACGGCCGATAGAGAAGAGAAGCTCCCGGTGCCTGGGGTCAATCTCGCCCACATCATAGCCGGTGATGGTCATGATCCCGAGAATCCTGTTCCGGCAGCAGAGCGGGATATTGAGACATTTTCCCCAGGCGAAATCGGAGGCGAATAAATTCAGTTCTCCGCAGGCTGTTTCACAGATCGACGAGGGAACGGGCTTGGCGTCCGTATCCGGAAAAATCTGATGGGGAATCATATCACAGGAAAGGAACTCGGCAAGTTCCGGGGCGTTATCCTGACACTGCAGGGAAAGCCCCTGACGGTCAAGCCGGAGCAGATAAATCCCCGCGCCTTGTGCCGGGATCACCTCCAGGGTTTGTCGTAAAACCTTGGGAAGAATAGTGCTGAGATCCACAGACTGAGTGATGTGTTCTGCAATGACGTTCAAGGTCTTGAGTTCCTGGTTCCGCTCCTGCATCTGCCGTTGAAGCTGGTCCTCGGACTCTTGCAACGCCTTGGTTCTTTCCTCAACCCTGCCCTCAAGGTTTTCGGCGTAATCGATGAGTTGCAGGCGGTTTTCCTCCAAGTGCCTGGAAATGCGGGCGGCAGTGGCATTCAGCTCCCCGATCTCATCCAGGTTCCAGGCCTGCTGGTAGAGCTGTTCGCCTTTTTGGTCGGTGAGATTCATCCGGAAGATACCCAGCAAACCACGGATGTTCTGGATGATAAGCCGGTTGAAGAAAAAGGCGATGATGGCGTACAGGACGAAAAAAGACAGGAACACGGTGCTGAATACGGAAAGGGCGAATTCACCGATGCGGCGCAACTCTTCTCCCACGGGAATGCCGACACTGACCACGCCGCTTACCTGATCCGTCCTCTTGAAAAACCCCGCTGTCCTGCCGTAGATTTCAATAATGCTTCCCGGCGCGTTCTCCGGCCTGCCGTGGCAGTGCAGACACGATTCTTGGTAGCGAACCGGGCTGAATTTCATAAAATATTGCTCTCCGCCAACTTGGCGTATTCCCTGCCAGGATTCGGTCTGGGGGTGTTTGTTGAAGAAGCGGATCAACTCCCGTTCCCACTGGTCCGCCTCGAACTCAGGGTTCTTGGCACCAATGGCGACCCGACGATAGGAAATATCAGGCATGCCCTTCTTGAATTGCTCCATGACCACACGGCTTATGTAAGAGGTGGACATGGCCTCGAGGACAAATTGGTCCTGGCCAAGCAATTCATACATCCTTGGCCGCAAAGTCTGCTGAACATAGCTGCGGTAGGCCTCCACCGCCTCCATGACCAGATCCGCATTGTGCAGAGCCTCCTCCTGCAACCTTTTTTTCTGGTGCGTATAAATAATGGCGGACCAGAGAAAACAGAAGAGAAAAAGGATGCCTGCCAGGCCTATCAGAAACTTACTCTGCGCCCCTGGCGGCTTGATGTTTGCCAGTATTTCCTTGGATTTCCTGCCAAGTTCCATTTGCCATCCCCTGTGATGATCAGAAGGTTTTTCCATGACGTGTCGTCGCCATAGTCCATATAATATCTCCGTTCACGTCAAGTGTCAACGACAGGATTCACTGCATACAAAAGGATGCACTTTATGGGTGTATTGCCCGTTTTCGCGGCAAGACCGACAGGGTCGCACGCTTGCAACTAATTGTTTTTACAGCATTTTAAATTTTCATCCCTGATTATTGGAGCCCGGCACTGTTCTTGCTTATAGGTCGTGTGTACTCAACCACGCTCGTCAGGGAAGAGCGAGAGATGAATTCATAACAAAAAGGAGATCTATAATGAGGATTCTGGTTGCCCATGATGGGTCCGCTCAAGCGGACAAGGCATTGCATGAGGCGAGTCGAATGGCGGAGAAGCTGGGAGCGGAACTCACCATTATGACTGTCGCTCCAGACCTATGCCTTACTGAGGTGTCCGACAGCGAATGCACGCTGATAACGGATTCTCTTTTTTCCGAGGCGGAAGGCGCGATGAAAAAAGTGACCAACCAACTGGCGGCAAAGGGGCTCAAGGCCGGGATCGTGATCAAGCATGGTCATCCGGCGGAAGAAATCCTGGATGCGGCAAAGGTAATCGGAGCCGACATGATCGTTGTCGGTTCGCACGGCAGGCACGGCGCCACAAGGTTTTTTCTCGGCAGCGTCTCATCAAAAATTGTGGAGCATGCGACCTGTCATGTTCTCGTCATAAAGTAAAGGAGGAATTATGGAAGAGAAACATGGCATGGCCAAGGTAATGGCCATCATTCCCGGTCTCGCGTTTATGGTGTTTACCCTCTACATCCTGCGCATCTATGTGGAACCATGGATGGCGGAAGCGGTGGTCATGGGCCAGAAAGGCTGGCTGGTTAAGGTGCTGAGCCTGAACTACATCCTTTTGGCCATCCTCACCGGCATGCTGTATCGAAATGTCCTCTGGTCCGGAAAGATTCCCGACTGGGCGGCGGAAGGCTTCCGCACCACCCGCCTGTTCATTAAATCAGGCGTCATGATGCTGGGTTCGCTGTACACCATCCAGGGGTTGTTCAAGGTTGGCGGCATAGCCATTACCCTGATCTTTTCCTTTGTCTTCGGCACCATTCTTTTTGTCCTCTGGTACGGAGGGCGCCAAAAAATGGATCGTTCCCTGATCGGAGTCATGGCGGCGTCCTGTGGGGTGTGCGGCGTTTCCGCGGCCGTGGCCACAACCCCTGCCGTACGCGCCAAGCCGGCGGATGTGGCCTTGGCCATTGCCACGATTCTCGGCTTCGGCATCTTTACCATGTTCATTTCCCCGGCCATCGGCCATATGCTGAACCTCACCGACTACCAGTTCGGCGCCTGGGTCGGCACGGGCATTCTCAATTCCGGCCAGGTATTGGCCACCTGCCTGGCCTACAATCCCAATATTGCTCCGGGCACCGCCGTGGCCTATGGCGAAATCTGGAACGTGGTTCGCGTAATTTCCATTCCTTTTGTGGTCTTCTTCATCACCATGTGGTACTGGCGCGCCGAGGCCCAAACCGAACAAACTTCCCTGGTGAGAATCATAAGAGATAAATTCCCTATCTTCATCTTCGGCTTCTTTGGCATGACCGCTCTTTCCTCTCTGGGAATGCTGGGCGCGGAAGGGTCCGAGACCATTCATCTCATGCGTCAGGTAATGAGCTGGATCTTCGGATTAGGCCTGGTCGGTCAGGGCGCCTACATCGATATCCGTGAGCTCAGGGCCGCTGGCGGTGCGCCGCTCAAGGTTGGTTTGATGGCCGGAGCCTTCAAGTATGTCCTGGCCCTGGTGGTGGTTTTGCTCTTTGTCGCAAAAGAAGCTAACTTTTAAGGAGAGATTTCATGTCTGAACCAAAGAAAAATACCAAGATGACCGTCTTTAAAACCGATCGTCATGAAGATATGGCCGGCATGTTTTTTGTGGGTCTGCTCGTGGCTTCGATTCTCTTCTACATGGCCTATATCATTCCCAGTGTCAGCATTAAAGCGCCTGCTGCCGGGAAGGTCGTCGCCGTCGCGGTCCAGGCCGGGGACGAGGTGGCCAAGGGAGATTTGTTGTATTCCCTTGAACTGAAGGGCAAGCCAGAACCTAAAAAATACAAGGCTGTCACCAATGGAAAGATCTTGTCCGTAAGCGCCAAGCCCGAAGACAAGGTAAAAAAAGGCAAGGATGAGATTATGGTGCTCCAACACGAAAAAGGAACCCTCCCCTAAATGAAAATACTACTGGCCTTAGACCCATCGAAGCGAACCATGGACAAGGCGATCACCTTCGCCGCCGAAAAACAGGCCCAGCTTACGGCCCTGTTCGTTCTGGATACCACCTGGAATGACTATACAGGGCACGACTGGCTGTCAGGCAGCGACTCGCGCGCGGATTTTCTGGAGTATGTCCGGGATGATGAACTGGTCAGCGAAATGGACAGCATAGCCACCTTTCGCACCCGTTGTTCCCTGGACTGCGAAGTCAAGTCCGCCACCGGGCGAGTGACCGATGAAATAGTGAGGGAACTTGCCAAGGGAGACTATGATCTGCTCATCATGAGCCATCCCTTCCGGCGAGGGCTGGAGGTTGTCCGCGATGCCGCAAGAGTGATAGCAAAAGAGGCGAACTGCTCCATGTATCTGGTACGGGAAGATGAATTTCGCAGTCCCGTGCGCCCAGATATGGTGCTGCCCCTGAATAATCCGGCGCCCTAACGGGTGCCCGGAAGGATATTTTACAGCAAAATGCTCTTTTGTCGCTCCCCATCAAAAGGAGGGGCAAAAGAGCATTTCCTCCTTTGTTAGCAAGATATGTTTCTGGCAGAGCAGGTGATGATACGCCCTTGTAAAACTGCGGAGGTAAACTGAGGTTCCACCAATTTGACACCGGAAGAATTTTTACCAGCAGGTTCCCGGCGTCAACAAACCGAAATCACCAAACCTCAACTGGTTTAATTGGCATGGGAAGGTCATACAATTTTCACAGATAAGGTTGGCTCTTGTGGCTGTCACGACAAAACTTGATGTTTCCCTGTCAATGTTACTGAATCTCGTTGAAATATCGAGTATTGCATCCATTAAAGAGACGGTGGGCGGGATATTGTCTCTTATCAGCAATCCTGCCGCCATCTCCTCTGATCTCATCCGGCTCATTGAGCTTGACCCGCCGCTGACGGCCAAGATTCTTCGGGTTGCCAATTCATCTAACTACGCCACAGCCCAAACCATCGACGACATCCAGCAGGCCTTGATCTGGATAGGTTTTGACACGCTCAAGGAAATCGTTCTCACCCAGAAAATGAGTGAAATCTACCATAACGGCACACCCGTCTTTGGATATTCCCGTTTGCAGTTATGGCGGCATAATCTGGCTGTAGCCCTTCTTGCCAAGACTATTTACCGCCATGAATTCGGCGAGAAGGGAAATAAGGCCTATGCCGCCGGGCTGATGCATGACATCGGGGTTATTGTCGAAGACCAACTTTTGCATAAGGATTTTATCCAGATGCTACAGAGTTTGAAGGACACACCCCAGTCCCTGTCCGATGGTGAGGTTTCTCTCTTTGGCTATGACCATGGTTTGGTTGGCAAGAGTCTGGCCGAGAACTGGAATTTTCCTGCGGAACTCATCGATGGCATAGGCTTTCATCATAACCCTGGTGGAGCCCGGGAAGAGTACCGCCTGTTTGTCAAAACCATCTTCATCTCCGATTATCTCATGCTTGAGCAGGGATATGGCTATGTTGCCATGCCGCTTCCCGATCGAGAGATATTGCAGCAGTATGTCATGGATCTTGGTCTGCAGTGGCACGCATTGCACGCCATTGTTGAGCTGGTCTTGGAAGAACTGAAAAAAGATGAGCGGAAAGGATATCTAACTGCATGAGCAACAGCGGCTCGGATATTGACCAGCGCATTCAGGAACTTGAAACACAGGTCCGCCAACTCGGCAACGAGCTTCTGCTGACCAAAGAAGAGAACGAGTATGCCACCGCCAGATATCTTGATCTCTATTGCAATTTGGGAAAGAAGATTAAGGAGCGGACCTTGGAGCTTGAACTGTTGCACCGCCAGCAGAAGCGCATCCTCAACGCCATTGGCGAGGGAATCTTTGGCCTTGACAGTCAAAACCGCGTCACCTTTGTCAACCCGGCAGCTCTTACCATGCTTGGCTATGAACAGCATGAATTATTGGGCAGCACCCTGCATGAAACAATCCACCTTCACAGGCAGGATGGAGAGCTGTACCCCTGTGAAGAATGTCCGATCTGCGCATGCTGCAAGGGAGGCCCCCTCCTCAAGGGCACCGAAACCTTCTGGCGAAAAAACGGGGCTAGTTTTCCGGTCCGCTACACCGCCACCCCGATTCATGAAGACTATGAAAACCTGGGTGCCGTGGTCGCCTTCGCCGATATCTCCGAAGACCGGAAAATGGAAGAAAAGCTGCGGGAATCCGCCCTGACCGACGAGCTCACTGGCCTTTACAACCGCCGGGGCTTCATGACCCTGGCCGACCAACTGATTAAGCGCAGCGCACGCGACAAAACCGACCTCCTGCTGATCTATGTCGATCTTGACAAAATGAAATGGATCAACGACACTCTGGGGCACTCCGTGGGAGATCAGGCCTTGGTCGAAACCGCGATCCTGCTCCGCGACACCTTTCGTCTGGCCGATGTTGTCGGCAGAATTGGTGGGGACGAATTTGTCATCCTCTGCACGGACAACTCGGCGCTAGGCAACGAGGAAATCATTCTCGGCCGTCTGAGCAAAACCGTCAAAAAAACCAACAGGATAACAAACCGACAATACCAGTTGTCTCTCAGTGTCGGGGTGGGCCGCTACGAGCATCTGGCTCCCTGTTCCATTGACGATTTGCTGCGCCGGGCAGATCTGGCCATGTACAAAAACAAGACCTTCAAGAAGGCCCACCAGCAAGACGGCTATAACCAGAGCTGGTCCGGAAAAACTGGACAGGGGTTCAAGCGAAAGATCTCCGCTCCAATCTGTTAATTTTAACGAAACAGTGAGGAGCAAGTCATGGCAAAAAGAATCTGCAAAAATCACTCGGAAACCTCTATTTCTGGATGGCACTGATTTGGGGATGTTTACATTCGCTTTTATATTTTAAAAGATTGCATGATGAGAGTGTCAACTACTTCCGACCGACATCAACCTGCTAATGAATTGTTTTTCAGCACATAACCGAGAGTTGTATTTGCACCTTGCAATCTAGGATTTGAGATGGAAGAGCCAGCAATCATTTCAACCTATCGCCGTTTATTGTTTATTGCACTAGTTGCCTGGACTTTTTTAGTGGCGATAGCCGCCCTCTTTTACTGGAATGATCAAAACAAGCAAATTATAGCACTGGCAAAAAATACTGCGGTAACGGCTCTCAACAAAGATCTTGCTGTCAGGAGTTGGGTCATTTCGCACGGCGGCGTCTATGTCCCTGTCACAGACAAAACTCCGCCCAATCCTTACCTCTCCCATATTCCAGAACGAGACATACAAACTTCCTCCGGTCAACATCTGACTTTAATGAACTCTTCGTATGTTTTAAGGCAA
>JAJZPC010000093.1 GCA_021811385.1 Deltaproteobacteria bacterium
CTGCCGGGCGCACAACAAAAAAACGGCTTGCGAAATTACCCGCAAGCCGTTGCTATTACTGGTCGGGATGAGAGGATTCGAACCTCCGGCCCCTTGAACCCCATTCATACTGGAACACTTTTCAGACCTTTTCACACCCTTTCAAATCCTTCCAAAATGTCCACAAAACTCATTGACTTTACGAGCAAAAAGCCATATTTTGCTTTTCAGGCAATTGCATGAAATTTCATTGCCCGCCAGCATAAAAAGCTGGACATAGGCTGGACAAATTTGGAGGGTAAATCATGGCAAAGTGGTTCAAAACCTCCTCGCCTGGAGTGCGGTATCGAGAGCATCCAACCCGGAAGCACGGTATTCTCCCGGATCGCTATTACTCTATCTACTACAAGGTCGATAGACATCAAATCGAAGAAGCTCTTGGCTGGGCCAGTGAAGGCTGGACGCAAGAAAAGGTTGCCGCCACGCGGCACCAGATGAAAAGAAGCGCAAAAAATGGCGGTCCTCGGACTCTGAAAGAAGCCAGGGCTATTGCCGATGCCGCTTTGAACTTCAAAGATCTGGTGAACGAAATATGGGAAAAGGAGCTGCACCACAAAAAGTCGGGTCCGCAGACAAAACGCCTCCTGCAAAAAGATGTCCTACCCTTCTGGGGGAACCGAAAAGTGGCGGACATCAAGCGACGGGATATCGTGCAGCTGCTCGACCGAATCAAAGAACGGGCACCGATCACGGCTAACCGAGTCCATGGAGCCCTCACTCGCCTTTTCAACTTCGCGGCCGAGCGGGGAGTCATAGAAGACTCTCCCTGCACCAGGATCAGGAAGGCACCAGAAAAGGGCCGGAGCCGCGTTCTTGCTGATAATGAAATCAAATTGCTCTGGGATGCCTTAGCTTTGGATAATATGGACATGGACATCTACCGCGCCTCAAAGCTGGCCTTGAAAATGATCCTACTGACTGGCCAACGCCCGGGCGAAGTCTGTGGCATGACCTGGGATGAAATTGACGGCAACACCTGGAACATCCCGGCTGATCGGATGAAGAACAAGGAAGCGCATACCGTGCCGCTCTGCTCAATGACTTTTGAGGTCATGGAGCAAGCCCGGCTTCTTTCCGATGGAAGCGCCTTTATGTTCAAAAGCTCTCACCTTAAAGACGGCCCCATAACTACCCGTAGCCTGGCAAAGGGGGTTTTGCGTCACTGGCAGGAAATCGGGATCGAAAAGCCCTTCACTCCTCACGATCTGCGCCGGACACTGCGAACCAGGCTGGCCGAGCTGGGCATTTCGGATGTAATCGCCGAACGCGTACTGGGGCACAAGCTGCAGGGTGTGCTGGCTGTCTACAACCGTCATGATTACGACAAAGAGAAAAGACAGGCTTTAACCATGTGGGAGGGGCGACTGCGGCGGATTATCGGCCTCGAACAAGCAGTGTCAGGCAAAATAGTCAATCTTCGCTGGTGAAAACCCGTGCACTATGCGCGCTGGCCAAGACCAGGGTGAAGGCCGTGATTTGAACGTGGAGGCCGCTTCCTTCTGCCACCTTCCCCCGGCTCCCTTTGTTTTGAATCTTGCTTTTATTCTTTCCTGCTGATACATTGAATACAAATATTACATTGGGGAAAAACTATGGCTACATCAATCCGACTCAATACAGAAATAGAGCAAAGACTGGATTTCCTCGCGTCTCACACAGGACGCACCAAGGCTTATTACCTCCGGGAAATTATCGAGCATGGCATCGAGGATATGGAGGACTACTATCTCGCTAGGGAGGTGCTTGAGCGCGTCCGTAAGGGGCAAGAAGCCGTACATTCCGCCGCTGAAGTGAGGGAAGAACTTGGCCTGGGGAATTAAATACGTTGATACGGCCAAAGAGCAGTTGCGGAAGCTCGACAAGCAAATCGCCCGACAGATTGTCGAGTACATGGACAATATTGCCGCCCTGGAGAATCCTTGCAGTAAGGGAAAGGCACTGAGAGGAACGCTCGGCGGGCTTTGGCGCTACCGCGTGGAAAATTGGCGGGTGGTTTGTGATATCCAGAACGACCAGATGGTTATCCTGGTGCTACGAATTGGCCATAGGAGTAAGGTTAACGGAGGGCATTAATGCGAGTCTCGCGCTATGCGCGCTTGCAAGGCCGGCACAGGTTCGCCTTTCCGGCCTTTTTTTGCTTTTGAAAGGGGAATGCGACCCAAGGGCAAAAGGGGCTTGAGATGCCCTAAGAGCCGTTTTCCTCTTCGAGCTTTTCCCCCTGCCCTCCAACCAGCGGCGACCTACACGCGGCCCCGAGGGCCACGAGCGGCCGCTTCCTTCTGCCACCTTCCCCGGCCGGCGGCGCAGGGCAACAAGACCTTCGGTCTTTTCACATAAGTATCACAAAAAAATGAGTTGATACGGAAATGGCCCACTCTTAGAATTCGAATTGAGCGGAACATGCAGCCGTGACAGCCTGTATATAATCGTTGTCTTCTATGTATATAGAAAAATCCTCAGGATCATAAAACATCCTGTCTTCTCCTCTTGCGCAGCTAAAGTTTGGAATCCCATAAAAGTCATATGGCTCTTTGACATATGGTCCAAGGGGTTTCCCATCCTTTCCAAAAGCTGAAGGGGTATTCATTAAAACAAGGTATTTGTAGATGCGGAATTTGGGTGTTCCCTCGCAAAACCAGATGCTTTGACCTGACTCCTCGCAAAACAGATATGCTTTAGTGAAATCTCCATCATCCGGTTTGACTTCGCAATGCATGCCACCATTAAATGTGGGCAAGTAAAAATCGGGTAGATAGCGAACGCCATTACTGAATTCATAGCCCTGGAATTCATATTCCCACTTAATACCTAATGCGTCGAAGAAGACGGCCCATCGTGCTTCTAGGCGTGAGCGAAAACGATACCCCTTATATCTTGTTTCAATTGGCTTCATCTGAATAACACCTTTATTTTTTGGTTCCTCTCCACGTTCAGCATCTCCTTTTAATTCTCCTCCCTCTGGTTAATTTCAGAGAGTATGGAGCAGGGGCTGAGGTGGGTCAATTTTGAACGCCGATTTTCCCCTTTAGTGGGTCATTATTGCATGCCGATTCACACTCGTTTGGCAAAAACCGAAATATAAGGGAAAGAAACGGCTTTCTCAAAAAGAAAGCTACGATGGCACGGAGGGCAACAGGCGCCGATGTGGTTATGTCTCGTTTCAGCATCAATGGAAACAAGTCTGCCTTGTCGAGATCGATCAGAGAGCTCTTCCGAATGGATGTTCCACCTTCGTTCTCTGCTCCGCAGAACACGAAGCCGCAGCCGAGGCGGACAAGGTTGTGAAATGGTACGTTGAGGCGGTTACCCAGGAAAAAATATCCGCCCGATTGGCCAAGCTGGGAGTTGTATTCCAGGTCAAGCATCACCCGTCGAGCAACTCAGAGGCCGACAGGTCGAGTTGGATTTCTAGGCTCACCACGATCCTCGGGTGACCCCTATCAATCGAATCATTTTATCCTGTGGATGCACAACCCATCTCACCCCATCATCCCGATGGTTTTGCGGAAACGGATCAGTATAATACCAAAAAAAACCGTGCCTATCAAGACGAGGATAATGAATTGCGACCACACCACATCCAGACCTGCCCCTCGATAGAGAATCGCCTGGGCCAACGAGACAAAGTGGGTGGTGGGCGCGATCTGCATTACGACTTGAATAAAGTCAGGCATGCTTTCGCGTGGTGTGACCCCGCCGGAGAGCATCTGTAGCGGTAACAGCAAAAGCATCAAAAGCAGCCCGAACTGCGGCATCGAGCGGGCGATGGTGCCCAGAAAAATCCCCATGGAGGTGGTGGCGAACAGGTGCAGGGCGGTGCCGAGCAGAAAGAGGACGAGCGAACCTTCAATGGGCACCGAAAGGAGGCCCTGGACCACAAAGACCAGGGAAAAAGCACAGGAGACAAGGACCACCAGCCCCATGGACCAGACCTTGCTCGCCATGATCTCAAAGGGCGTCACCGGCATGACCAGCAGATGTTCGATGGTGCCATGCTCCCGCTCTCGGATGAGCGCTGCGCCGGTGAGCACGATGGACAGCATAGTGACGTTGTTGATTACCTCCATCACAGCACCGAACCATGTTTGGGTCAATGAGGGGTTGAAGCGCGCCCTCAGTTCGAGCTCCACCGGCGGCGCTGCTGTCCCGCGATACCGCTGAACGAATTCGGCTACCTCGCTGCTGATCATGGTCTGGATATAGCCGCTGCCGCTAAAGGCTTGAGTCATGCGGGTCGCATCCACATTCAGCTGAATCGTTGGTTGTCGCCCTGCCAGCAGATCAGACTGAAACTCCGGGGGAATGTTCAGTGCAAAAGTATCAAGACCGGCATCCATCCGGCTGTCCATCTCGGCCGGGGTAATCAGCACCGGCGGCAGAAAATGCGGCGGATAAAAGGAGTCAACGATACGCGCCGACAGCGGCGACTGATCTTCGTCAACGATGCCGATCGGTGCCTTGTTGAGGGTTTCCGGCATTGCCGTGGCTCCCGAATAAACCGAAATCGTGAAAGCAAAGACGATCAGCGCTTGCATTATCGGATCACGGACCAGGCTGCGCAGTTCCTTGATGCCCAATTGTCGAATGTTGTCGAGCCGCATATTCAACGCTCCTGTTTGCGCAACAACAGCACGCAGAGCCCGGTCAGCAATGGTACGGCCAGGATAAGCGGCAGGAAGGAGGCCTGAAGGTCCGCAAAACCAAGTCCCTTGGAAAATGTTCCGCGGGCAATGATCAGGAAATACGTGGTGGGGTAGATGGTACCGATCATCCTGCCCATCCCTTCCAGTGAGGAGACCGGGTCGGTCATGCCGGAGAACTGTACGGCGGGCAGGATGGTGAGCACGGCCGTGCCGAAGATGGCCGCAATCTGGCTGCGCACAAAGGTGGAAAACAACAAGCCCATGGCGGTGGCCGAAGTGACATAGAGCAGGGCCGCAACGGAGAGGGCCAAAAAGCTCCCCTTCATCGGCACGCCGAAAACGGTCACCGCAAGCAAGGACATAAGCAAAAAGTTCACCATTGCCAGGCCGATGTAGGGCAGTTGTTTGCCGAGCAGAAACTCAAGCCGGGTAACCGGCGTGACATAGAGGTTGACGATGGAGCCCAGCTCTTTTTCCCGCACCACACTGAGCGCCGTGAGCATCGCCGGAATCATCAGGAGCAAGAGGGGAATCACCGCCGGCACCATTGCGATCAGGCTCTTAACTTCGGGGTTGTAGCGAAACCGGGTTTCGATCTTGATCAGACCGGTGGAGCGAGACTGGCCAAGCTTGCGCGCCGCCACCTCGGCCAGCCAATGGGCATGCATTCCGCGCACATAGCCCTGAATGGTTTCGGCTCGTTGCGGCATGGCGCCGTCGATCCAGGCCCCTATCGCCACCGGGGTTCCGCGCCCCAGATCGCGGGCAAAGCCCGACGGTATTTCCAGGGCCAGGCTGATCTCGCCTGCCCGCATGCGTCGGTCCAGATCGGCGTAATCGGTAATGGGTGCATGTTCGATGAAATAATAACGGGAACCGGCAAGATTGAGCGCATAGTCGCGGCTAGTCGCGGTTTGATCGCGGTCGAGCACGGCAAAGGAAAGACCCTCCACATCCAGGGTGATCCCGTAGCCCATGATCAGCATGAGGATGACACTGCCGAGCAGCGCCAGGGTGGCCCGAATCGGATCCCGCTGGAGCTCCAGCCCTTCACGCCGGCTGTAGCTGAACAGACGGCGAAGATCGAAGCCTGTTTTTTTGCTCGGGACGCTCCTGTCGTGGGGTGGCGGTGGGGGAGGGAGCATTGCCGTGTCTGCTGACAGCTCCGGACTCTTGCTTTCGGGGACGGTGTCTTCCAGGTAGCCGATAAATGCCTCTTCCAGGGTTGCTGTTCCGCAGTTTTGCATGATCGTGGCGGGCGTATCGCTGACCAGCACCTGGCCGGCATGCATCAGCGAGATGCGGTCGCACCGTTCGGCTTCGTTCATGAAATGGGTGGAAATGAAGATGGTGACCCGGTCACGGCGGGCGAGGTCGAGCAACATTTGCCAGAACCCATCCCGGGCGATCGGGTCCACCCCTGAGGTGGGTTCATCGAGGATCAGCATCTCCGGCCGATGGATCATCGCCACCGCCAGGGAGAGGCGTTGCCGTTGCCCCAAGGGGAGACTGTCGGGCAGCGCCGCCATGATTCCTGTCAGGCCGAAGCGGCGGGCCATTTCGCTCACCCGGTCCGGAATTTGTTCGACGGGGACGCTGAAAAGTCGGGCGTGCAAGGTGAGGTTCTGCTCCACGCTCAGCTCGGAATAGAGCGAAAAGGACTGGGTCATATAGCCGACGCGGCGCCGGGTTTCAAGATCCTTGGGGTTTATCGTCTGGCCGAAGAGCCACGCCTCCCCCTCGCTTGCCGTCAGCAACCCGGTGAGCATCTTCATGGTCGTGGTCTTGCCGCAGCCGTTGGACCCGAGAAAGCCGAAGATCTCTCCGCGGGCGATGCAGAAGCTCACCCGGTCCACCGCCGTGAAGTCGCCGAAACGCATGGTCAGATTCTTCGCCTCGATGGCGATTTCCTCGCCATCGGTTTCGCGTGGCGGGATGCGGATCGCTTGGTGGCCGGCGCGCTTTTCTTCTGGCAGCAGGGCAATGAAGGCCCCCTCCAGGGTCTCGCTGGCGGTGCGCTCAAGCAGTTGCCGGGGGGTGCCACAAGTCAGCACCCGCCCGCCATCCATGGCCACCAACCAGTCGAAGCGGGCGGCCTCTTCCATATAAGCGGTGGCCACCAGCACGCTCATCCCGGGTTGCCCGGCTCGAATGCGGCCGATCAACTCCCAGAACTGTCGGCGCGAGAGCGGATCAACCCCGGTGGTGGGTTCATCGAGGATCAAGAGATCGGGATCGTGGATGAGCGCACAGCAGAGGCCGAGTTTTTGCTTCATCCCGCCGGAAAGCTTGCCTGCCGGACGGTCCCGGAAAGGAGCCAGGCCGGTGCTGACGAGCAGGTCGGCGATGCGGCGCTCTCGTTCGCTGCTCTCTTGGGAGAAGAGCCGGCCGAAGAAATCGATGTTTTCGAATACCGACAGGGTTGGGTAAAGATTTTTGCCCAGTCCCTGAGGCATATAGGCAATGCGCGGGCAGACAATCTTCCGGTGGTGCGCCTCAGCCATGTCGCCGGCCAGCACCTCGATCCGGCCGCTCTGGATGATGCGGGCGCCGGCGATCAACGAGAAGAGCGTAGATTTTCCTACCCCGTCCGGGCCGATCAAGCCGACCATTTGTCCAGCCGGCAGATCAAGGGTGACCGTGTCCAAGGCCAGGGTCTTGCCGTAGTGCAAGCTGACCTCGGTTAACGATGCGACCGGGGGTGTTTCTGCCGCAAGCGACGGGGGAGGCGACTCGGCCTCGCTCATTGCGGGAGCCTCACCTGCAGGGCGGGCGGCCACGCAATCCGCGGATCGAGCCGGACATGGGCCATGCCCGGCAGGCCGGTCTTGACCTGCCGGATATGTTTCTTGAGCAGATCCGGAGCGATGTGCGCCTTGACCCGGAACATCAGCTTCTGCCGTTCGCTGGCGGTTTCCACGGTCTTGGGGGTAAACTGGGCCACATCGGCGACAAAGGAAACCGTCGCCGGGATGATGTAATCCGGGGCGGCATCGAGCACCAACCGCGCCTCGGAGCCGATCGCGACCCGGCCCGCAATGGCGGATGGCAAAAAGAAGGTCATATACACATCGCTCAGGTCGAGCAGGTTGAGGATCTTGCCCCCACCGGCAACCACCTCGCCGGGCTGGGCAATGCGGTACTGCACGCGGCCGTCGCGGGTCGCCTTCAACGCACTGTCGTCAATGTCTGCCTGGAGTCGTTCGATCGTGGCCCGTGTCGCCTCGACAACCGAGCGCGCTTCAACCTCCTGGGATTGTGCCGTGGCAATCGCGGCTTCGGTCGCGGCTATCTGAGCTTTTGCCGCCCGGATTGCCGCTTGGCTGCTCAGGGCTTGGGCGCGATCATCGTCGA
>JAJZPC010000094.1 GCA_021811385.1 Deltaproteobacteria bacterium
CTTCTTCCTGCCAACGCAGCATCATGGAAGTACGGGCGCCCGCCTCGAAGGCGCGGATAAGGGTCAGCCCCTCCTGGAGCAGAAAATGCTTCATGAGCTGCTGTTCGCGGTTTAAATTCCGGAAGGTGATGGCGGTCAACACGGAAAACAGGACGACGCTGGCGGCTACTATCGTCAGGCCGACCCTGGAAAACTTGAAAGAAGGGGGTGAGTTGGGGATCATCTGGTAACGCTCCGCATAAGCAGCGCCGCCGCGCTTCTCGGCGTCTGCTTTTTAATGGCAGTCTTCGCAAGTCTCTCCACGCAAACCTTCAAAACCCTCTCGTGCGATGATCGGCACCATGATTAGTGCCGCCACGGGGTCAGCCCACCACCAGCCAAAAAGTGCGTTGAGCGCAAGACCTCCAAGAAGGATGGCCGAAAGATACGCACAGAGATCAGTCTGACGCGAATCCGCCTTCATGGCGCGGCTTCCCAGATTCGCGGCCGACAGGCGTTTTGCGCGAGCGAGGAGAGGCATAATGATGAGTGAGACGACAGATAAACCGATGCCGACCAGGCTGACTTGCGGCGGCTCATGAGCAAGAATGGACTTGATGGCATCGAAGGCGACATATGCGGCAAGGATAAGAAAGCTCATACCCACAAGCTTGAGGGCAATCTTTTCGCGGCTCTCGTCGTGTGCGGGAGAGGATAGCCTCCAGAGGAGAACTGAACCGGAGAGACTTTCAATGAGAGAATCGACGCCGAAGCCTACCAATGCGATGCTGCCCGCAAACCATCCGGCTCCGATAGCTACACCTGCTTCCACCACATTCCAGCCAATGGTAAAGTATTCGAGCTTTCGGGCATGCCTCAAATGCTTTGTTCGCTCAACGGAAGAGCAAGAAAAACACCCATTAGGATCAGCCATGTATTTTTCTCCTTTTTGATGTGGCATAACGAAGTTCTATACACTCTTTGCGTCCGGCTGTTCCCCGGCGCACAGAATATCCTCCCCAAGCGGCATCGCCAGGCCGATGATGGCCACGGAAATGAGCATGAGGGCGATTATGCGTCTGAATTCAGGTTTCATAATGAAGGGAATAAGCCATTCAGCGACTCCTTCACGATACAAATCAGGCACACAAGGCTTTTATTTTTTTTGGGAGGGCTGACCACGGCTTGGCGGTTACTGTTCCGGAGATTCCTTGTCCAGGCCGAACAACTGCCGGACAAAAGCCAGCTTGAGCTGTGGATTGTCCTGAGATGCGCTGTTTTTCAAAAAAACCATGGGATCATGGAGCAATTTGTTCACTATGGCGTTGGCGAGCATCTCCACCGAACGCCGCTCGTTTTCCGAAAGGGATTTCAGCACACTCAAGGTTTTGGCCACCTCGGCCTCGCGGATACCGTTGGCCTTTTGCCGTATGGCGGTGATGGTGGGGGCGATTTCCATACCCTCCAGCCACTGTCCGAACTTGACCACCTCCTCGGCGACAATGCCCTCCGCCCGCAGCGCCTCTTTTTCCCGCTCCGCCTTGTTCACATCGACCACGTTTTTCAGGTCGTCGATATCATAGAGGTAGACATTGTCCAGGTCATTGAGTTCGGGGTCAAGGTCGCGCGGCACCGCGATATCGATAAGAAAGAGCGGCCTGTTTTTCCGCTGCCGCATGAGAGGCTTCACCTCATCCTTGCGGAGAATCAGGTCGGTGGCCCCGGTGGAGCTGATCAGGATATCGACCTCCGCCAGCTGGGTGGTCAACTCGGCCAAGCCCACGGCGGTGCCGTTAAACTGCCGGGCCAGCTTGGCCGCCCGTTCCAGGGTCCGGTTGGCCACTACCACCCGGCCGATCCCCTGCTTGACCAGATGCTCGGCCGCCAGCTCGGCCATTTCCCCGGCCCCCACCAAAAGCACGGACTTGTCCCGCAGGCTGCCGAAGATCTTCTTGGCCAGCTGGACTGCCGCGTAGCTGATGGAGACCGCGCTGCCGCCGATATTGGTCTCGGTGCGCACCCTTTTGGCCACGGAAAATGATTTGTGCAGCAGCCGGTTCAGGATGACGCCGGTGGTTTTCTGTTCCGTCGCTTCGCGGTAGGCCTGCTTCAGCTGCCCCAGGATCTGCGGCTCGCCCACCACCATGGAATCGAGGCTGGCCGCCACATGGTAGAGGTGCTCAACCGCATTCCTGCCCTGATAGATATAGCTGTACTGCTGGGCTTCGGCGTCGGCAAGACCGCTCTTGGCAAAGAGAAAACCGCGCACCGCCACCGCCGCCGCAGCCGGGTCGCCGGCCACGAAGATAACCTCGACCCGGTTGCAGGTTGACAGAAAGCAGCACTCCCTGCATCCCTCGATATTCATCAACGTCAGAAGCGGCCCGGCGCAATCCCCGGAAAAAGCCAGCTTCTCCCGCACCGCTACCGGGGCGGTCTTATGATTCACGCCGATAATGACAATACTCTCAGCCAACATAGGAGTGCACGCCCCCCAACAGATAGGTCACCCCCCAGAGGGTGAAAAGAACCGCCCCAAAACCGGCAATGGCCATGATCGCCGCCCGTCTGCGCCGCCAGCCCACGGTGAGCCGCTGGTGCAGGATGGCCGCATAGATGAGCCAGGTGATCAGCGACCAGGTTTCCTTGGGATCCCACTGCCAATATGCCCCCCAAGCCTGCTTTGCCCAGACGGAGCCGGTGATGATCCCCAGGGTCAACAACAGAAAACCCAAGGCCAGGCAATGCTGATTGAGGTTGTCAAGCGCCTCCAGGGAGGGCAGACGGCTGTAAAATATTCCGAACTTCTTCTTCTTGATCTCCCGCTCCTGGAGCAGGTACATCACCCCGCCGCAGAAAGCCATGGCCATGAAACCATTGGCCATGATGGCGAGACTGGCATGTACCGGCAGCCAGTTGCTCCTAAGGGCCGGAGGCAAGGGCGCCATCTCCTGGGAGGAAAAGGCGGCGATGAGCATCAGCAGGGAAATGAGCGGCGAAACAAAGACGCCGAAATTTTTCACCCGATACCGCCACCAGAAAGACAAAAAAGCCCAGGTCATGGACCAGGCGAAAAAGGAAACCGCTTCATGGTTGCTGGTCAGCGGAGTATGTCCCGCGGCGACATACCGGGCAACAAAATACACGGTATGCAGGATACCGCCGGCAAGAAGAATCCCCCGGGCCGCAGCCCGCACCTGTTTGTGCTGGGAGAGAAAGTGGACCACATACACTGCGGTGGCCAGAAGGTACAGATACAGGGTGAGCTGAAACAACAGGGTCATCGCGTCGCTCCGTCAAGATTGTTGAAATCGCAAAAAAGGCGCGATTTCAACCGTTATTACTTGGTAACTCTTCATTTTTCCATTACGGACCCGTGACCTTTCAACCTTGCCGATATGCCCGCCGGGCCGTTTCCAGGCAATCAAGGGGAACATCGGGGCCCAGAACTTCCTGGATATGATGGGCAAGCTTTTGCCAGAGGCCATCCCTGATCCAGACCGCCATCTCGGGGTCGGCCAACCGGGCAAAAATCAGCTTATTTTCCGCATGCGGCCTGCCCTCGGCCAAAACAGTGTCCCGCAAAGCCCCGAGGATATCCACCAAGGCCCCATATTCCGGGCCAAACTGGGCCTCCAGCGCCTGACGCAACGTGCTGGCCAGGGCCGGACTTTTTCCGGCGGTGGAAACGGAAATGGACAGGTCTCCCCGCCGCGCCGTGGCCGGGAGAATAAAATTACACCATTTCGGCACATCCGCCACATTGAGCAGGATGTTGCGCGCTTCGGCCTCCGCGTGAATCCGCTCCTGCACCGCAGGGTCATCGGTGGCGGCAATGACCAGAAAAGCCCCGGCCAGATCCCCGTCCTGATACAGGCGATCCAGCCAGTCAATCGTCCCGGCCCGCAGCAGGGCGGCAAGCGCATCGCTCAACTCGGGACTGATCACCGTGACCAAAGCGCCATGGGCCAGCAGCCCTTGCACCTTGCGCTCGCCAACCCGGCCGCCGCCGATGACCAGGCATCGCCGCCCGGCGATCTTCAGACAGACCGGGAAATATTGGGATTTATCCGCGGCCAAGGATTTCCACCCGTACCCTGCCGGCAAGCGTTGCGGCAAAACGATCCGCATCATCGGTTGTTCCGACCACGGCGCCATAATGCATGGGCACCGCAATCTTGGCCCCGACGGCAATGGCCGCCTGCGCCGCTTCCTCGGCGGTCATCACATAGGTGCCGGAAACAGGCAGCAAGGCGATATCCGCCCGGATATCTTTCATCTCCGGGATATAATCGGTATCCCCGGCATGATACACCCGCACGCCGTCAACGGTGAGGATAAACCCAAGCCAGCGGTTGGACTGGGGATGAAACAGCTTGTTGGTGTTGTATGCGGGGACGGCCTCGATGACGATACCCTCCACCTCCCGCCGCTCGCCCGGGGTCAGGATCATGATCTTCCCCTTCAGTTGCGCCGCAGCCTTTGCTTCGGCAACAATAAGGGTGGATGGCTGCTGAATCATCCGCACATCAGCGGGCGAGCAGTGGTCGTAATGTTCATGGGAAACACAGATGATATCGGCGGACGGCAAACCCGTGCCCAGCTTGAAGGGATCGAAATAGATATTCTTGCCCCCGGCCCGCAACAGAAAAGCGTCATGGCCGAGCCAGCGAAGATTTTTAAAAACGTTCTCTACCATAACCCCCTTCCATATTTTTACCCAATCCGTTCTATAATCAATTTGACACGTTCCGCAATCTATTATAGTCATAACCGTACAGTTTTCTTGCAGAACTTCGCCCAGGAGACCATTCCATGCCCGCAGGAACCTTTGCCGTTTCCACCTCGAGAACCATGCAGTTTTCCGACATCACCGCCCAGGTGCAAAAGGGTGTCACCGCAAGCACCATTGTGGATGGCGTCTGCGTTGTGTACAACCCGCATACCACTGCGGGGCTGACCATCAACGAAGGGGCGGACCCCGACGTGCAAACCGATATCCTTGCCGCCCTGCAAAAAATCGTGCCGCAGCTCCCTTACCAGCACCAGGAAGGCAACTCTCCGGCCCACGTCATGGCCTCGCTCGTCGGCAGCTCGGTAACGGTCTTTATTGAAAATGGCCGGTTGCAGCTTGGCACCTGGCAGAAAATCTTCTTCTGCGAGTTTGACGGACCCCGCTCCCGCAAGGTCATGTGGCGCATTGTTTAGCCGGGCTCGGCAGGGAGTGCAAAAAAAATCAAAACATCCCTTTGCGCAACAGCTCCCGCTCCCGCAGACGCACATACTGGAGCAGCGTTTCCTCTTCGCCCTTGGTCAGGTCAAAAAGGATGCCGTAGCAATATTTTCTATTGTCTCCCCGGGTTGCCCGCATTACCTTTGCCTTGCTGATGTTCATATAGGTGCCGGCGCTCAACCCGGTTCCGGCCCCGGGGAAAAAGACGGCCAGATCGAGAAGGACATCCCCGGGCTCAAGGGGGGCAAACCTGTCGGTGCAGACGAAGATGCCGTTGGCGCTGACATCAAGAACCTGAAACCCCTGGCGCATTTCGTTTTTATGCATGAACATGACCGTGCTGCCGTTGGGCACGCCCACCCGGTAGTTGGACCGGCGCTGAAGGCGGAACAGGGTGGAGGGAAACTCGGTGAAGATGCTGGCCTCGGTGGTGCGCGTCACCTGAACCCGCACCTTGTTCCAGACCATGGCCTCGTCCTTGAACAGGATATGGATGGCCTCTTGGGTGCCGGGCCAGTCCAGAGGCTTGTCGATCTCGAGCATCCGATCGTCATAGTTGACAATGACCGTTTTGGGAGACTGATAGCCCGCGTGCACCAGGGAAACAAGCTCCCTTTTGTCCCGCAGCCGGTCAAGGGCCATCCGGATCAACTCATGAGACTCGGTGGATTGCGTCCCGTTTTCCAGGGTAATCCACTGCTCTGATATTTTTCCGTCATTGCTTTTAAAAGTGCTCATCGTAAAACCCAAAATTACCGGAAACCCGTATGAACAGCCAAAAAACACCCCCCGCTCCCCTGAAAGCACAAGACCTCTGCTTTGGTCTGAACCGGGAAACCGACGAGCGTTCCCTGACCGCATTTTTGCAACGATTCGCCGAACCACCCTTTCTGCAAACCCTCATCCCCCGCCTGGAGGAAGAGGAAATCACCTCGCTCCTTGATTTTCTTTCCCGCCTGATGCATAAGCATTGTAGCGAAAAGGAATACCACCGCCTGTTTCTCAAGGATTGAGGCGCTGCAAAAAACTACCCGCGACAGCATCCGGGGCAAAAATCAAACCCGTTATCTATACTCACAAAATAGCATACCATCAAGGAGAGCGCAAAGGTGAGCCAGAATATTATCAGAGATCTCCGGGCGTTCCTCGAAATCCTGCGGAGGGAAAACTCCCTGCTCGAGGTTTCCACCCCGGTTGACCCGAATCTGGAGATTGCCGAGATCCACCGGAGGGTGATCGCCCAGGGCGGCCCTGCCCTGCTGTTCACCAATGTCAAGGGCAGCAGCTTTCCGGTGGTCACCAACCTCTTCGGCACTGCCCGCAGGCTTGAGCTGGCCTTTGGCAAGCGCCCCCAACAGTTCGTGGCCGACCTGGTCCGGGCGGCGGAAACCCTGATGCCTCCAAACCTAAGCAAGATCTGGGAGATGCGTTCCCTGCTGGGTCAGGCCGCCAAGGTGGGGTTGAAAAAAGTCCCGGCGGACAAGGCCCCCATCCTGGAGGTCTGCCAGAGCCCGGCCCGGCTCGGCGAGCTGCCCCTGCTCACCTCCTGGGCCACGGACGGCGGCGCCTTTGTCACCCTGCCCCTGGTCTACACCGAGCACCCGGAGGGCAAAGGCCACAACCTGGGCATGTACCGCATCCAGCGCTTTGATGACCGCACCACCGGCATCCACTGGCAGATCCACAAGGGCGGCGGCTACCATTACCATGCCGCGGAGCGCCGCAACGAAGCTCTGCCCATGACCCTGTTCATCGGGGGCCCGCCGGCCCTGATGCTGGCCGCCATCGCCCCCTTGCCGGAAAACATCCCGGAGCTGATGCTGGCCTCCCTGTTGCTCGGCGAAAAGCTGCCCATAACCCGCGATCCGGCAGGCGGCCACAATCTGGTCGCCCATGCCGAATTCGCGGCCAAGGGCTTTGTCCCCCCCCACATGCGGCGGCCGGAAGGCCCCTTTGGCGACCATTACGGCTACAACTCGCTCACCCACGACTACCCGGTTTTCCATGTCGAGCGGCTCTACCATCGCCGAGACGCCATCTATCCGGCCACCGTGGTGGGCCGCCCCCGGCAGGAGGATTTTTACATCGGCGATTATCTCCAGGATCTGCTCTCCCCGCTCTTCCCCCTGGTGATGAACGGGGTGCGCCAGCTCAAGACCTTCGGCGAGACCGGCTTCCACTGCCTGGCTGCGGCCAAGGTCACCAACCGCTATCCCCGCGAGGCCTTTGCCTCGGGCCTGCGCATCCTGGGCGAAGGACAGCTCTCGCTGACCAAATTCCTGATCCTCACCGACGGCGAGATCGAGGTGACTGACTTCAAAAAACTGTGGATCCACGTGCTGGAGCGGATCAACTGGCAGACCGATCTCTTCGTCTTTGCCAATGTCTCCCAGGACACCCTGGATTACACCGGACCCTCGGTGAACAACGGCTCCAAGGCGATGATGATGGGGCTTGGCAAGGAACCCCGCCGCATCCTGCCCGAGTCCTTCCACGGCGAACTGCCCCAGGGCTGCGACCGGACAGAGGTCTTTCTCCCCGGCACCCTGGTGGTGCAGGGGGAGGGGTATGGCGCAGAGCAGGATCTCCCGGCCCGTCTGGCCCACTGCCCGGCGCTGGCCGACTGGCAGGTGGTGGTGCTGGTTGACGACGCCAAGGCGGCCACGGAGAATCTCCAGGAATTTCTCTGGACCCTTTTCACCCGCTTCGAACCGGCCGCTGATATCCATGCGGCCGCCACCGAGGTGCGCCGCTTCCACCCCACCCTGACCCCGCCCATCATCTTTGACTGCCG
>JAJZPC010000016.1 GCA_021811385.1 Deltaproteobacteria bacterium
CCCTCAAGGATGAATCCGCCCAGCTCAAGGCGGTGCTTTTCAAAACCCAGCAGCGCTATCTCGCCTGTACCCCGGAAGACGGCATGGAGGTGGTCTGCCGGGGGAGGATTTCCCTGTATGAAGCCCGGGGCGAATACCAGCTCATCGTGGACGTCCTTGCCTCAAAGGGCGCGGGAGCATTGCAGCTTGCCTTCGATCTTCTCAAACGCAAACTGGCAGCCGAAGGTCTCTTTGCCGAGGAGAGAAAACAGCCATTGCCGCTGCTGCCGGAAAAAATAGCCCTTATCACCTCGCCCAGCGGGGCGGCGGTGCATGATTTTCTCACCATGGCCCAAAAAAGATGCGCTGCCGTTCCCGTGGAGATCATCCCGGTCCGGGTGCAGGGGAGCGGAGCCATGGAAGATATCATCGAGGCCATCGCCCTCTGCAACGAAAGGGGGCAGAATGACGTGATCGTTCTCTGCCGGGGCGGCGGCTCCCTGGAAGACCTGTGGACCTTCAACGAGGAAAAGCTCGCCCGGGCCATTGCCGACTCAAGCATCCCCATTGTCTCGGCAATCGGCCATGAAGTTGACTTCACCATTGCCGATCTGGTCGCGGACCTCCGGGCGCCGACCCCGACCGGTGCAGCAGAAATGCTTATCCCCAGCCGCGCCCAGCTCCACGCCCAACTGCACAATCTCGCCACCCGGCTGACAAAAACCGTGCAGGACAGACTGGTATTCTTCCGCCGCGCCATCGAGGGCCACCGGAAAATACTGGGCGACCCCACCTCGCTGCTCGACCAGTTCCGCCTGACCACCGACCATGCGCTGGCCGCTCTGCAATTCGCCTTTTCAAGCGCCATCCATCAACGCCAGCTCGCCCTTGCCCGGCTCAGTCAGATCCTGGCCCGTCACAATCCCCAACAGCGTCTGGATTATCAGCAGCAATGGGTCCAAGAACTGCACAGACGTTTGGTCCAGGCCATGCTTGGCCAACAGGAACGCAAGCGCGCGGCCCTGGGCAAAAATGCCGGCCTGCTCCATGCCATCAGCCCCCTGGCGGTTCTTGGCCGTGGCTACAGTATTGTGCAGCAGAAAAACGGAGATATTGTTCGAGACAGCGCAAGGGTGCAGCCGGGGGAGAATCTCAGCATCACCCTTGCCCGGGGCGGAATTGACTGCGAGGTGAAAACCATACGATCCGGATGATTCTGCCCGCACAAAAACGACAAAAAAAACGGCTTACGGAATAATCCGCAAGCCGTTGCTATTACTGGTCGGGATGAGAGGATTCGAACCTCCGACCCCGTGCTCCCGAAGCACGTGCTCTACCAGGCTGAGCCACATCCCGACATTATAAATCTATCCTCAACTCCCTCCGCTGATTCCGGTAGAAGAATTGTGGAGCATATGTACCCAGAGTTTCCCCGGGCGTCAACAAAAAAGAAGGCAGACATCCTCTCTCAAGGAGTGCCTGCCTTCTTTGCAATACTGTTACAGCGATTGATGAATTACTTTACTGCTTCAGCAAGCTTGCTGCCGGGCTTAAAGCGAGCAACTTTGCGGGCCTTGATGGTGATGGCCTTTCCGGTCTGAGGATTGCGACCCTGACGGGCAGCCCTCTTGGTCACGGAAAATGTGCCAAACCCTACCAAGGTTACCTTGTCGCCTTTCTTCAAGGCGGCGGTAACCGCGGCCAGCATGCCGCCAAGGGTCTTCTCTGCTGCAGCCTTGCTGATACCGCCAGCCTTTGCCATGTTCTCGACTAATTCACTTTTGTTCATTCCTCTCCTTCCTCCTCGTGAATTTAGAGATTCTCTGCCTTCTACAAGCACCGTAATGAAGTTGCCTTAGGGGCGATTTAAACTTATGTGATGTGATTGTCAAACAAAAAAAAGCGTCTGTCAAAGAAAAAATGCGATGAAATAAGAAAAAAATGCGATACCGGTGCAAATTTTTCATCCATCAGACTGCCTAGAATTACCCCAACGGCTCATATCTCCCTTGCGAATCAACAATAACCTTGCTCACTCCCAACGACATGAATCCATCGTTAATAGCTGAAAACACATGCTTTTTTTGCACAACGGGCAAGTCCTTTTGCTGAACGGCAATGCTTGCGGTTTTCTGGGAAAGGCGTACCCGAACCCCCATGAACCCATGTTCTTGCAGCAACGCCTCGCACCGGGAAACCAGCACAATTTTCTCCCTGGTAATGGGCTCATTGTGCGCTATTCGGGTAGCCAGACAGGAGGAGGCATGGACATTCCATGTCGACAGGGCAAAATCCCTGCTGAGCAAACGGATTTCCTGTTTGGTAAAACCGATGTCAGCCAAGGGGGTCTGCACCCTCAGTTCAGCGACCGCCTGCAACCCTGGCCGCTCCTGTCCGAGATCGTCGCGGTTGGTGCCATCAAACAACAGCGCGCCTGTGGGGAAAGAATGGTCCGTCAAAAATGTTTGGTAGATATTTTTCTTGCAGAGGTAACAACGATCGGGAGCATTGGCCACGAATTCCGGCCAACCGAGCGGATCGATCTCCACGGGATGGAAGCGGCAGCCACGTTCGTTGACGGTGCGCTCAACCCGCCCAGCCTCCGTGGGGGGCAGGAGTTCGGACTTGGCATGAAAGGCGTGAACCGCCGAAGAGCCTATGGCAACGCAGGCCGCATACAGGAGAAAGGAGCTGTCCACCCCTCCGGAAAAGGCGATGGCAACCTGTTTGTGTCGGGATAATATTTTTTGCAGCTTTCCGTACTTTTGGGATAAGGAGATCTCCACCCTGGCGCACTTATTCAGAGGGCAAGGTCTGGATGGGTTTTTCAAGTAAAAACTTGCCGGCGGTTATCCACTCTTTGAGAGTCTCGGCGATTTCCCGTGCCCGGACCACGCTGGAGAGCGGCGCCGTGGGCACCATCTTGCCATTCACCTCGATCTGGCCGCTTTTGAGCTGGGCATAGCTGACCTCGCCATAGTTACGCGCCACGCCATGGGAATAGTCATAGGAATAGTCAACGATCTGGGTGAAGATCTCCGCATCGGAAACCCCGGTATAGGCGGCCATCTCCTCATTCAGAATGGGGATCGGTATCCCGATGCCCACGGCCAGGGAACTCCCGTAACCCTGCATGCTCACGCCCTTGAGCCAGCGGGAAGACATCTGTTTCAAATCCCCCTGCACCATCAAGGTGCCGGCCGCTCTTCTGGTGGTGCCGTTTTCCGACCGCAGGGCTTTCGGGTTATGCTGGCTGCCCTGCCAGGTCACATACCCGACTCCGCCCCCCAGGAAGATCCTGGTGCCCAAACCGATGGTCTTATAATAGGGATCATTCAACAACGGACTCAACTCACCGGCGCTGCAATAGGTCGCATTCCGCACCTGGGGTTTCAGGGTTCCCATGTAACAATATACGGTGCGATCGGAAAGATTGATGGCGCAATTGTAATTCTGGTAGCAGTTGCGGGGATTCACCAGGAGGGCGTATGGCAGATCGGCCAGGGTCACCTCTTTTTCCACATTTTTATTGGGATAACAGTCGGTGCCATAGCCAACTGCCTTGAGCAGCACCTTCTTGCCGGCCACCAGATCCTCAAGCACATGGCCGCCGCCATAGAGAAATTCACCGGGGAAGACCTTATTCAACGGATCATCCTCGGTCGGCTCCGTCGCGCCGATATACACATCCACCGCCGCAAGCCCGGCATAGGCGGGGACATTGTTCATCCACACCTTGAGCGCCTTGGTGGTGGGATTGGAGTGGCCGAAATTGATGAACGCCCCGGAGGAACACATGGGCGAGAAGGTGCCGGTGGTGACCACATCGACCTTCCGGGCTGCTTCAACCGGGCCATGTTTTTTGACAATGCCGACCATCTCTTCGGCGGTGACCACCACAGCCTGCCCCGCCTTGATCTTGGCATTGATTTCTTCGTATGTTTTTTGAACCTTGAATTCGCTCATGAACCCCGCTCCTTCCCGGGAATAATCAGACAATGGCCGGAAATCAATCCACCACCGAGACAACCTTATGTCCGGCATCTTCGAGGGCGTCGATCGCTTTGTCCAACTCCCCCTTCTCCAGCCTGAAACAATACAATTTCCGCCGGGAGGAATGGCTTTCCGTTGCCACGCTGATTATCTCACACCCGTGCGCCTTAATGATTCTCGTAACATCCTCGACTCCTCCGACCTTGCCGACCAGAACATCCAGCCGCGAGGAGTCCCGCAACAACCCCATCATATTAATGAAAGCCGAGAGCAGATCAATGGCGGTGATGATCCCCACCAGTTTCTTTTTGTCAAGGACCGGCAAGCCGCCGATCTTGTAGTCGTGAATGAGACGGGCAGCCTTTTCAATGCTGGCGTTGAGATTGACGGTAATGGGATTGAGCACCATCACCTCATGCACATGGATATCCTTCTCCTGGGAAGGGAAGGAATACTGCCGCAAATCGCTTTCCGTGATAAAGCCGACCAGCTGTTCATCCTCCACCACCGGCAGATGGCGGATGGAATGTTTTTTCATCAACGCCCCGGCCTCTTGCAACAATGCGTCCTTGCCGACGATAATCAGATCTTTCTGCATGCAATTTTTTACTTTCATGATCCGGCCTGGGAAACGATTGGGCGTTTTTTCTCAAACTCTGCCTGGCATAATCCGGCCTTACCGCTACAGCAAAGGCATGATTATTTACTATGATGTTTATACATTATCCACCCGGAGAAGCAAACAGTTAATGCCCTCCCCAGGGGACTTTCCTCGGGCAGACAGCCCCCGGGACACCGAGAGAACTTTTCCCTTTTATTTTTCCCGGGATGCGATTAAGAAAGTCTCTGTAGCAAAGGGAAATCGCCTGAGTCCGCAAAAGTCTTGCCCGGAAGGTGGGCATACAGCAACCACAGTATAGAAATACGGCCATCAAGCCCAAACAATATTATGATGAAAAATACAAAAGACCTCACCCTTGCCGATGTCCGGCAACAGATCGACGCCATAGACAGTCAGTTTTTGGAGCTTCTCAAAAAACGACTGCTCTGCGCCAAGAAGATCGGCGAACTCAAGGATCAAAACAACAAAGCCAAATGGGATCCCTTGCGCGAACGGCAGATCTTCGAACGGTTGCTTGCCGAAAACAACAGCGCGTTTCCCGAGGAACCCCTTGTCAGCATCTTCCACGAGATCATCACCACCTGCCGGCTCTCGCAAAAACATGTGGAGGTGGCCTACCTGGGGCCCGAAGCGACCTTTTCCCATCTGGCCGGAGTGAAATACTTCGGACACGCCGCCAAGTATCTTCCCCTGGAAAGCATTGAAGACATTTTTGACGAGGTTGAGCGGGGCAGAACCGAATACGGCATTGTGCCGGTGGAAAACTCCATCGAGGGCGCGGTCACCTCGACCCTGGACTCCTTCATCAAATACAATGTCAAGATCTGCGGGGAATTGAATCTGGGCATCATCCAGAACCTGGTCAATAAATCAGGCAATATGGATGACATCAAGCTGGTGGTTTCCCATCCGCAGCCCATTGCCCAATGCCGACAATGGCTGAAGAAGCATCTCCCCAACGTCACGATTCAGGAGGTCTCCAGCACCAGCGCCGCCGCGAAAATGGCCGCGGAGAACCCGAGCGTCGCGGCCATTGCCAGCTCGCTGGCCATCACCACCTACCACTTGCAGACCGTGGTCAAGGGCATCGAGGATTACCGGGGCAACACCACCCGTTTTCTGCTCATCGGCAAGGAATCTCCCTCCAGAAGCGGCAAGGACAAAACCTCGCTCCTGGTCAGCCTCCTGGACCGGCCGGGCGCCCTCAACGACGCCTTGAGCATCCTGGCCCAGCGCTCCATCAACCTCACCCGGATCGAATCGCGTCCGGTCAAGGACGAACCGGGCCGCTATCTGTTCTTCATCGACATGCTTGGCCATCTGGAGGATGAGATTGTCAAGGATGGCTGTGAGCGGCTGAAGGAAATCTGCTCGTATTTCGAGTGGCTGGGATCCTATCCCAGGGTGGGAGAGTAACGCAATCCGTTGCGCCTTGCCCCCTCTCCTCTACCCGCCTATCCGCGACATCTGCCCGTGGCAGCTTCCCCCGCTCTCCACCGAAATGGTATGCCCCTTCGGCTTGCTGAGAATCGCGGCGATGATAAGCTCCCTGATCTCCGCGTCGGTTGCCCCGCTGCGCAGCCTCTCCCTCAGATCGGTTTCCTGATCGGACAAGAGGCAGGAACGCAGTCTGCCTTCCGAAGTGAGCCGCAAGCGGTTACACCGGTCGCAGAAGTGGTGACTGATGGGACTGATGAACCCGACCGTGCCGGCAGCCCCGGCAAACCGGTATATCCGGGCGGGGCCGTCCATCCGCTTCGCCTCCACCGGTTCAAGCGTCCCCAAGGGCTTGAGAAGCTCCATGATCCCCTGGGAGCTGATGTACTTTTCTTTATTCCATAGGGCGGAATCGCCGATGGGCATGAACTCGATGAAACGGATCTGCAACGGCTCGGTAAGCGTCATCCGGGCAAAGTCGATGAATTCGTCGTCGTTTACCCCATTGAGGGCGACGATATTCAGCTTGATCGGGGAAAAACCAAGCTCCCGTGCCCTGCAGATTCCGGCCCAGACCCGGGCAAAGGCGTCCACCCCGGTGATCTGCCGGAAACGCTCCGGGCGCAGGGTGTCAAGACTGATATTCAGCTTGCTGATCCCGGCCTTCTGCAACTCTTCGGCATAATCGGCCAGCAAAACGCCGTTGGTGGTAAGCCGGATGTCCGTAAGCCCGGGTATTTCCGCGAGCGCCTTGATAAAGGTGAGCACATCCCGCCGCACCAAGGGTTCGCCGCCGGTCAACCGGACCTTTTCGATGCCGAGCGAAACGGCAACACGCACCACCCTGAGGATCTCCTCGTAACGCAACAGCTCCTCGTTTGCCAGCTTGATCCGCCCTTCCTGCGGCGTGCAGTACTGGCAGCGGAGATTGCAGTGGTCGGTGAGGGAAATCCGCAGATAACTGATGGAACGGGCAAACATGTCCGTCAACCGCTCTCCCTGGGATTGACCGGGAAGAGCAGCCTCAGGCGGAGAGCCAGGAGTTGCCGGTTGCTTTGCCGCATCGCGTTCGTGCTTGGTTTTCATGCTCGTCATGTGGAGTATCTTTAAAAATGAGCGGCAAGGAAGGAAAAAATTCTTCCCCCGGCGCCCTGCCCCGGATCTCCGGAGGAAATCGTCGACGCCGCCTGCATCAATCTTTGATTTTTTTCGGCTTTCCTGCTACATAGTGAGGGACGTAACACTACGACGCCTGAACGCATTCGTCAATCGTCATTTATGCACTCCCCCTTTAAATTTCACCCTGGGAAAAACCGCTCATGCTCATCCTCGGCATTGAAAGCTCCTGCGATGAAACAGCTGCGGCGGTTCTGCGCGACGGCAACATCCTGCTGAGCAATGTCATCAACTCCCAAGTGGCCGTGCATAGCCCCTACGGCGGGGTGGTTCCGGAGCTCGCCTCCCGAAAACATCTGGAAAACATCTATCCGGTGGTGGAGGCGGCCCTTACACAAGCAGGCGTCGTCCTGGACGATCTTGACGGCCTGGCCGTCACCCAGGGCCCGGGCCTTGTCGGCTCGCTGCTCATCGGCCTTTCCTTTGCCAAGGCCATTTCCGCGGTGAAGTCCATCCCCTATGTGGGGGTTGACCACATTGTCGGACACCTCCTCTCCCCCTTTCTGGAAAAGGAACAACCGGAATTCCCCTACATCGCCCTGGTTGCCTCGGGAGGACACTCCAGCATCTTCCTGGTCCGGAGCCACACCACCATCCAGCCCCTGGGCAGAACCCGTGATGATGCGGCGGGCGAGGCCTTTGACAAGGTGGGCAAAATCCTCGGCCTTGAATATCCGGGCGGGCCGATTATCAGCCGTTTGGCCGAGCAAGGGAACCCTGCGGCCATCCCCTTCCCCCGCGCCTGGCTTGGAGCGGAAAGCCTTGACTTCAGCTTCAGCGGCCTGAAAACCTCGGTGGCCAACTATGTCCACCAGCACCAGCAGAAGAACGAACCATTCAACATTCCCGATGTCTGCGCTTCCTTTCAGGAGGCCGTTGTGGAGGTGCTGTGCGAAAAGGTGCTCAAGGCCGCGCAGATGCACGGGATCTCCACCGTTGCCCTGGCCGGAGGGGTGGCGGCCAACTCCCGGTTACGCGCTGCCCTGCAAAAACTCGGCGCCCAGCGGAAGATCCGGATCTTCATGCCCTCCCTTGAGCTCTGCACGGATAATGCCGCGATGATCGCCCTGGCAGGCTATTATCATTTTGCCGAAAAATCCACGACCTCGTTTGACACCGATGCCTATTCCCGCTCGCCGTTTCTGCATCCGGATTTTGTTTTCGCAAAAAACCCGCCACCTTCGCCCGCGGTCCGCGCCCAGCCATGAAGCCCAACCGCGCCGCAAGATACTATTACCTGAGATTTCTCCGCCTGCAGGGTGACCCGCATTCCCTGGCCCTGGGGGTGGCCATTGGTCTCTTTGTCGGCGTTACTCCGACCATCCCCCTGCACACCGCGCTCATCATTCTCTTCGTCTGGCTCCTGAAGGGAAATTTTTTTTCCGCCCTGATCGCGGCCACGGCCATCAGCAATCCCCTTACCTGGCTGCCGCAGTATTATTTCTGCTGGCGGTTGGGAGACTGGCTCCTGCCGGGGAATCTCTCCTGGGAGCGGATACAGGCTCTGCTGAACCTGCTTGCTTCCGACACGAACATCAAAGATACCCTCGCCTCCATCTGGCAGATGGGGCTCGATGCGGTTGCGGTCATGCTTGTCGGCGGAGTCCTGCTGGCAATCCCCTTTACCTGTGCCGGATATATTCTCGCCTTCAAGTTTTTCCGCGCTCTCCGCAAAAAGAGACAGGAAAAACATATTCTTAAATGAGACCAAATGAGCAACGATCTTCCCATAAAAAAAATCCTCACCGAGCGCCAGCTGGCCCCCAGCAAAAAGCTGGGCCAGAATTTCCTGGTCCACCGGCAGACCGCGGAACGTATTGTCGAGTTGTCAGGGGTTACCCCGGACGACGCTGTTCTGGAACTTGGCGTGGGCTTGGGCTCCCTGACCCTGCCCCTGGCCGAGCGGGTCAGACAGGTGATCGGCCTGGAGCTTGATGCCGGGATCATCGCCTACCACCAGGAATGCCGGGATCTGCCCGACAACGTCACCCTCATCCACCAGGATCTTCTCAAGGCCGACTTTTCCGCGCTGGCCGCCCAGACCAACGGCCCCCTGAAGATCCTGGCCAATCTTCCCTACTCCATCTCCAACCTGCTTCTTTTCAAACTCGTCGAGAGCCACGAATCCCTGGATTGGGCCGTGCTCATGCTGCAAAAAGAGGTGGGCCAGCGGATTACCGCCCCGGTGGGGTCCAAGGAATACGGGGTGCTCTCCGTCCTGCTCGCCGGCTGCGCATCGGTGGAAACCATCATGCAGGTGGGGCCAGGCCAGTTCCATCCCCGGCCCAAGGTTGACTCCGTGGTGGTGCGGATTACCTTCCGCCCGGTGCCGGCGCGGGTGGCGCAGCTCCCCGGTCATGACCGGAAACTGCTCCGGAGCATCGTCAACGCCGCCTTTGGCCAACGACGCAAGACACTGCGCAACTCCTTGAGCGCAGGGATGATCAACGGCCTATCCAGGGAACGGATTTCCACCCTGCTCAGCCAATCGGGGATCAACCCGGAAACCCGGGCGGAACGACTGACCATCGAGGATTTTGTCCGTTTGACCAACGCCGTGGCCGGCTGCGGACCAGGCTGATCCCGTGCGCGATTTTGTTTTTCACAATCCGACCAAGATCATTTTCGGCCCGAAATCCCTTGCGCAAACCGGCGGGCAAACTGCATCCCTTGGCGCCAAGGCCTTACTGGTCTCCGGCAGGGAGAACCTGAAAAAACTGGGGGTTTACCAGACGGTCCTTCACTCCTTGCACCAAGCCGGAATCGAGGTTGTCGAGCATGCGGGCGCGCAGCCGAACCCAATCTTGAGCCACGTCCGCCAAGGGATTGCCCTTGCGCAAAAAAACGGGACTGGGGTTGTTGTCGCCTTGGGGGGCGGCAGCGTCATCGACAGCGCCAAGGCCATTGCCGCCGGAGCCCTGGCAAGTCACGATGTGTGGGGATTTTTCAAGGGGAAAAAAAGCATCAAGACCGCCCTGCCGGTTATCGCCCTGCCCACCGTTGCCGGATCGGGATCGGAAACGAACAACGGCATGGTGCTCACCAACGAGGCAACCGGACAGAAGATCGGCATCGGCAACCGGCATCTCTTCCCGGCAATCGCCATCCTGGACCCCACCGTCACCTTCAGCGTTCCACCGGCCACAACCGCCTTCGGGGCAGTGGACGCCTTCAGCCATCTGCTTGAGTTCTACCTGGACCGGGAAGAATCCTTTGCCCCGTTGCAGGATCATTACAGCGCCGGGCTCATGAAAACGGTGATGACCGCCTGCGAGGCAGCCTTGGCCAACCCCTTGGATTACCGGAGCCGGGCCGAACTCCTCTGGGCAAGCAGCCTGGCCCTCAACGGCATCAGCTCCACGGGGCTGGGCCGGGTCAGATTCCCCTTCCACCTGATCGAACACTCCCTCAGCGGTCTGCACAATATCCCCCATGGCGCAGGCCTTGCAGCCATCCTGCCGGGGGCCATGGCTTTCGCGGCACGGAACAACCCGGCCAGACACGCTCTTTTTGCCGCGCAGGTTTTCGGGGTGCGCGACGCGGACCAGCACCTCCTTGCCCGGGAGGGCATCCGACAGCTCAGCAACTGGCTGAAAAAAATAGCCGCCCCCACCTCGCTGTCGGATCTGGGCCTGTCGCGCAAGGATATCCCCGCCCTGGCGGAGAACACCAGGACGCAGGCAAGGCTGTGGCGGCTTAGTGCGTATCCGCCGGAGATTGTGGAGGCAATTCTGCAGGAGTGTCTTTGATGATGAAATGCCCGGCAGGCCCTGTGTATTCGACCAATTCCGCCGTCAGGGAGCCGATGACGATCTTCGCCTTGATCTTGGTGGGGATTCGCCAGGCATCGTCGGTAAGCCAGACCAAGGGATCCCCGATCTTTTCATAGAGCCCCTTGAACTTTAGATGCGGCTGGACCTTGATGATATTTTTCTTGCCCAGCACGCTTTCCTGCTCTTCCTTTCCTTCCACGCCAACGACCACCTCGTGCCGCTTTTTATCGGCAAAGGTCGGGACGATCATCGGGGCATCCCCGGTAAACGACAAGGCTCGCATGAAGAAAAACGAGGAAAACTCGTTATGCATGGGACCATCGAGCTGATACACATCGGCTGGCTCGTCATTTTTACGATAGGAGACCCGAAACCTCTCCTGGTCATACAGGGTGAGCTTGCTGTTTATGCGACGCCCCTCCTTTTGCTGCATTTCATGACGGCTCGGCAAGCGCATCCGCCCTTGCACGATGGTACGGAACTTGTCCTCCACCGGATAGAATACCGCCAGCAGCCCGGCACTCCTGGCGGTAACCTCGATGGCAAAGGTTTCATGGCCGTCGCCGATTTTATTGACCTGCATGACGAGCTCTCCCGCCTTTATCCCAAGCCAGCTGACCGTATAACGCAAGGTTTCCCCTCCGGCATAGGCGGTTTGCAACAACGCCTCATCAGGCCCGGTGCCAGGATTTGCTCCGGCTCCGCGAGGGGGAGAAGCACGCACGACGAGAAAACCGTCGGCATCGATAAGCGCTTCGCCCCAGGCGAGGGACGAAAAAAGCAGGAAGCTCAGGATAAAAAGAGGAAGCATGCCTACTCGGACATTGGAGATATTTTTTGCCACCAGTATCTGCACGAAAGCCTCATTCTAAAAAATATTATTACTTGATTAAGATCCTCATTTCCTTTGCGGTTTACCCCTAACCCTTTTATGATACGCACTTACAATATCATCGTTGCCGAGGAAACCCAACATCGCAGATACAGCCTCAGTGCAAAAAAATAGCGAGAAGACCATGTCCGCCACCACTATGAAACAGTATGGCCAATTTACCGCCAACATGCACAGGGAATACGAACAGGCAGTGAAAAAAATGCGGGAAGAGCTGTCCCAAGGCCGGACATATGATCATGCCTGCGACACCTTGGTGGAGGTCAGCCAGGACATAAGGAACTTTGTCAGGGAGGATTTTCTCAAAATCATCATTGCGGAAGAGCATTTCGGGGCAGGGATCGAAATCTCCGACATCGCTCTCTTGCTTGAACTTCCCTACGAACAGGTCGAATCCGCCAGGCTGGCCCTGCTCAACGACATGATCCGTGAAGCGGAGAATCACCTGGAGCGGCTGAACAAAAAAATCAACTGACCCTCGCTCCGACTTTGCGCTCACCAAGCAAGATTTACGGCAAAAAAAAGGTGGGCTCCGACGAGGAAGCCCACCCAAGATCAAAAAAACACCTGACGGAACTACCAGCGACAGGAGCGCCGCTGGGGGCCTGCGCCCATGCCCATGCCGCCAGGCCCGCCACAAAGACCAGGACCGAAACCGGCCTTGGCCAAACCCGCCTCCTGAGCCTTCTTGTGCATCTGGCCACGGAGGTCAAACAACTCTTCGGAGAGTTTTGCCGCTTTTTTCTCATCCGGCTTTTCCCCGCTCATGACCGCGTCCAGTTCGGTTTTCTTGGAAAACATCTTTTTGCGCAGCTCCGTGTTCTCGTTAAAAAATTTCTCCCTGGCCTTGATGGTCTCTTCGCTGGCCTGCCCCTGGCCTTGCCCCATGCCCATCATGGCACAACCGGGCCCCATGCCCGGTCCGCCTCCCCAGGGTTGCGCCTCGGCGAGCTGATACCCGGCCAGACCAAGCGTAGCTATCGCGGCAACGGCAAGTAATGTCTTTTTCATTGTCTGTACCTCCTGAACATATGGTGTTGAATGGAATGGATTGTAACGGTTTCTCTTGTCATCTTGCTGTTACAACAACCATGCCAACAAACACCGGAAGCACACAACGTACTGAAATAAAAACATTTTTCACAAAACAACAAAAATCTTCCTGCACAAAATCAGAACAAAGAATGCGGACTGGATATTTTTTATCCATGCCCCGGACGGCGTATTGGTTATTTTTTACCCAACTTGAAGCCCCTGGGAAACTCAAGACATGACCCCATGCCGTGACAACACCATTTCCCCGGCGGAAAGAGAAGCGGAACAACAATTGCTTGTGCATCATAATCGTGGTTTTATAAAAATAGGCATACTCTCCGTGCGCAAGAAGATTTCCTCCCAGGACAAGGCATCATGAAAAAAGAAACGAAGATCGTCACCTCTCCCTTTGCCTATGCCTCCCCCTGGATTCTGGCCACCGCCATCGGGATGCTCATTGCCATTGTTTTTTTCTTTGCAGTCAACAACCTGCAGCGGGAAAAGCGGATCTTGACCGAAAGTCTTTTCAACAAGGGGCAGGCGATAGTCCGTTTTATCGGCGCGGGCACCAGGGCCTCGATGATGATGGGCGGCGCCAATCCCCAGCAGTTCCAGCACCTGATCGAACAGGCCGCCGGTGAATCCAGCATCCTTTATATCGCGGTTGCCGACAGCACGGGAAAAATCATGGCGCACAGCACTCCGGCCCTGGTGGGCGCCAATCTCGATCATCCCCTGCTCATCGACCCGGAACTGACTCCCCTTGGCAAATACCAGATCATCAGCGACCCGAAAACGAAACAAAAGGTCTTTGAGATTGTCGCGCCGTTCAAACCGTTCATGCGCGGTCGCGGGCGTTTTTTCAAACAACACATGCAGGCCATGCAACAACCGGGAAGAGCGACGCCGCCTGTCGGGAAAGGTCCGGGCGATGGCCCGCCCTGTCAATCTTTCCCGGGCCAGGAGGCCTGGCTGCCCGGAGAGAATCTCTCCATTGTCGTCGGCCTTGACATGGCGGAACAGGACAAGATTATCCAGCAGGACCGGTACCACATGCTGTACATGTCCATCGCCATGCTGCTGGTGGCCATCGGCGGCTGGATCGCCCTGCTCACCGCGCAAAGCTACCGTTCCTCCCAGAAAACCCTCATGAACATGCGGGCCTTTACCGACCTGCTTATTTCCCGGTTGCCCGTGGGCATCATCGCCACCAATGCCGAGGGGCATATCCAGACCTTCAACAGCACCGCAGCAAGATTCACCGGAAAAACCCCGGCACAGACCGTTGGCCACCCGCAAGCCACAGTCCTGCCGGAGATCGAGCAACTCATCCCTTCCGGAGAACATGCGGGCGAGGTGATCGACCGGGAGATCTTCCTGCCCCCGGATTCTCCAACGCCCAACCACCTGCGCGTCACCTCCGTGCCCATCACCGATACCCAAGGCAACACCATCGGCAGGGTGGTGCTCATGTACGATGTCACGGAGATCAAAAAACTCGAAGCCCAGGTCCGGCGGCATGACCGCCTTGTCGCCTTGGGAAAGATGGCCGCCGGCGTTGCCCATGAGGTAAGAAATCCGCTGAGTTCCATCAAGGGGTTCGCCACTCTGCTTGGCTCCCGCTTTCCGGCGGAAAGCGAGGAGGGGGAGGCGGCCAGGCTGTTGATCAACGAAGTGGAACGGCTCAACCGCAGCATCACCGAGCTGCTCACCTACGCCCGCCCCCTCCCCCTGAGTATGGCCGAGGTTGAGATCGAACCATTCATCGAGGCATCCCTTAAACTTATTCAGAGTGACGCCAGGGAGCTGGGTGTTGCCGTCCACCACGAGGTTGCCCAGAGGCGCAAACAGATGCGGTTGGACAAGGACCGGCTCAACCAGGTTTTGCTGAATCTCTATCTCAACAGCCTGCAAGCCATGGAGCACGGGGGGCAACTAGAGGTGTCGGTGCGTGAGGGGGATCTGCCCGGCACCGTGGAAATAACTGTGCGGGACACTGGCAGCGGGATCGCGGCGGATATTCTGGAGCGGGTCATGGACCCGTATTTCACCACCAAGCCGGAAGGCACCGGCCTGGGGCTGGCCATGGTCTACAAGATCATTGACGAACACGGGGGCACGATAAAAATCGCAAGCAAGGAAGGACAAGGCACCACGGTGAGCATCATCCTCCCGGGGTAAGCGGTTCCCAGGAAAAAAACATGGCTCGATCTCTAAAATGAAAACGCGCAGCAGTGCCGCAGATGCGCGAAAGAGGCCCGCGACGTGTGCTATTGCACATGAGCTGGCCGATGACAAAGCAGATGCGGTGCTGCTGCACGTTTACTCTTTTTCGCGCCTGATCCGAGCCCCGGCCCGGGTAAGCTTGCCAACCAGGTCGTCATAGCCCCGGTCGAGATGATAGACCCGGGAGATATGGGTTTCCCCCTCGGCGGCAAGGGCCGCGATCACCAGGGAGGCGCTGGCCCGCAGATCCGTGGCCATCACCGGCGCGCCGCTCAACCGGCCGGTGCCGGTGACGATGGCGCTGTGGCCGTCCACCTTGATATCCGCTCCCATGCGGTGCAATTCGGCCACATGCATAAAGCGATTCTCGAAGATGGTTTCGGCAATCACGCTCAGGCCGGAGCTCAAGGTCATCAGCGCCATGATCTGTGCCTGCAGATCCGTGGGAAAACCAGGATACGGCATGGTCTTGACATCCACGCTCTGGAGCGGTCCCTTGCGGGCGACATGGATGCGGTCCTTGCCCTCCTCGATGGAAAGTCCGGCGGCCCGCAATTTTTCCAGCAAGGCCGGCAGATGCTGCGGGTTGCAATGCGTCACCGTGGCTTCGCCGCCAACGGCGCCGACGGCAATGAGGTAGGTTCCAGCCTCGATCCGATCCGGGATGACCTCCTGTTCGGCCCCGTGCAGTTTCCTTACTCCCTCGACCACCAGGGTGTCGGAATCCTTGCCCTTGATCCGCGCGCCCATGGCAACAAGCAGATCGACAAGATTGCCGATTTCCGGCTCACGGGCCGCATTCTTGATTACGGTAACACCCTCGGCCAGGGTCGCGGCCATGAGGATATTCTCGGTGCCGGTAACGGAAGGGATATCAAAACAGACAGTGCCTCCCTGCAACCGCCCCTTGACCTTGGCATCAACATACCCCTGGCTCAATTCATATGAGGAGCCGAGTTTTTCCAACCCTTGGAGGTGAAAATTGATGGGCCGGGCGCCGATGGCGCAACCGCCGGGCAGGGAAACCCGGGCCGTGCCGTGCCGGGCCAGAAGCGGTCCCAGCACCAACACCGAGGCCCGCATGGTCTTCACCATCTCGTAGGATGCCTCGCAATTGGTGATCGTCGAGGCGTCAAGCACCAGCACCGTGCCGTCCTTCCGCCACCTAACCCCGAAAGACTCAAGCAAGGCGAGAAAGGTCCGGGTATCCCGGAGATCCGGCATATTGCGCAAGGTTATCGGCTCAGAGCTCAACAGACAGGCGGCCATCAGCGGCAGGGCCGCGTTTTTGGCGCCGCTCACCGCAATTTCACCATGCAGGGGATATCCGCCTTCAATAACTATCTTATCCATGGGGTTCTCACTTATAAAAAAATCGCAGGGAAAAATACGGCATTGCGGCTCAGCAGCGGCGGGCCTGGAAGATACGCGGCAAACCGGCCAGATCAAAATGGACCTGCAACCTATCATATTCCGGAAAGGAAGAAAAGATTTTCAGCACCGCCTCCCGTTGGTCCGCTCCGATCTCCATAAAGAACATGCCGCCGCTCAACAATACCCCGTGAACCTGCGATGCCAAAGCGCGGATATCGGCAAGACCGTCAACACCGCCGAACAGAGCGGAATGGGGCTCAAAATCCCGCACCTCCGGCTGCAGGGCGTCCATTGTTGTTGCTGCGATGTAAGGCGGATTGGAGACAACCAGGGCAAACCTTCTCTCCGGCCGTATAGGGGTCAGCCAATCGCCGTTTACTAAAAAAACCCTCTGCCGCACCTGATGGAGCCGGATGTTTTCCCTGGCAACCTCAAGGGCTTCCAGGGAAAGATCCACCCCAAACACCAACCGATCGGAAAGTTCGCGGGCCAGCACAACGGTGATCGCGCCGCTGCCGACCCCCAGATCCAGTGTTGGGCCGGGCGGCAGACCATCCTGACGCACCGTGGCGAAAATTTTCTCAAGAAGCTCCTCGGTTTCGGGGCGGGGGATGAGAACCTTGGGGGAAACCGCGAAGGGCAACGACCAGAATTCCTGCTCGCCGAGGATGTAGGCCAACGGCTCCCTGGTGAGACGCCGGGAAAGGAGGGTATTGAAAAGGGAAAGATGCCGCGGCGGGATTTCCTGCTCCAGGGCAAGGAAAAGCTGTGCCCGGGAATAGCCCAGGACATGCCCCAGCAAAAGCGCGGCTTCGATTTCCGCCTCGGCAACGCCCGCATCGGCAAGGCGTTGAACGCTCTCACGATATACCTGCTTGAGAATCATGGGCGGCTCTTCAGGCCTCAGGAAAAGCGGGAGACCGCATCCACAGGCCACACGTTATTGCATGAGTTGCAGGGCTTCGGTCTGAAAATGGACAATGAGGGGTTCGATGATGTCGTCGAGCTTTCCCATGAGGATCTCATCGAGCTGATACAGGGTGAGATTGATCCGATGATCGCTGACCCTCCCCTGGGGGAAATTATAGGTTCGTATCCGCTCGCTCCGGTCGCCGCTGCCCACCTGGCTCTTGCGGTCCGCGGACATCTTCTCGTCCTGTTCGCGCTGCATCTTGTCGAGGAGCCGGGCCCGCAGAACCTGCAAGGCCTTGGCCTTGTTCTTGTGCTGGGATTTTTCATCCTGGCAGGTCACCACCAGTCCGGTGGGCAGATGGGTGACCCGCACCGCCGAATCCGTGGTATTGACGCTCTGGCCGCCCGAGCCGGTGGAACGGTAGACATCGAACCGCAGGTCATTGGGGCTGATATCAAGCTCAACCTCTTCCGCCTCGGGCATTACCGCCACGGTAACGGCGGAGGTATGGATGCGCCCCTGGGTTTCGGTCTCGGGGACACGCTGCACGCGATGGGCCCCGGATTCATATTTCAATCTGCTGTAGACGTGCTCGCCGCTGATCAGGGCGATGATTTCCTTGAACCCCCCGATCCCGGTGGGATTGCTGGTCATCACCTCAACCTTCCACCCCTGCTGCTCGGCATACCGGCTGTACATCCGGAACAAATCACTGACAAACAGAGCGGCCTCGTCGCCGCCGGTTCCGGCCCTGATCTCAAGAAGGGTATTCTTGTCATCATTGGGATCCTTGGGGAGCAGGGCAACCCGCAGCTCCTTAATCAACTCCTCCTGACGGATTTCCAGCTCGGCAAGGTCGGCCCGAACAAGCTCCCGCAGCTCGTTGTCGTCTTCCTCCTGAAGCAGAAGACGATTATCCGCGATTTCCCTGCCCACCTTCGTGTAGTTATTGTACAGCTCGTCGAGTTTCGCCAGATGGGCATGTTCCTTGGCAACCCGGCGAAATTCGGCCTGATCACCTGCCAACCGTGGGTCTGAAAGCTTAGCCTCAAGGGCAAGCTTGCGTTCTGCAACATTTTCAAGTTGGGCAAACATAGGCATTCCGTCAAAAAAGGAACGCCCCTGAGCCATCGCCCCTAACAGGGATGGTCCAAAGGCGTTATCAACACCAAAAAACGTGTTTTTTTACTTAGCGGTTTGCTTGCCGTATTTCTTGTTGAACTTGTCGATCCGGCCGGCAGAGTCGATCAATTTCTGCTTTCCGGTGAAAAACGGATGGCAGGCCGAGCAGATTTCCACTTTTATCTCAGGGAGAACAGAGCCAAGTTCAACCGCATTGCCACAGGCACAAACGGCATTGATTTTATGATATTCGGGATGCACACCTTCTTTCATGGAAAGACCCTCCATTAAATTAACAAAAAATCCATTACACAACCCTGACGGGCACATTTTCCTGCCAGAGGCGAAAAAAACAGTGGATTATATCTTTATATTCTTTTTTTTGCAAGCCAGGAAATGAAGAACAATAAAATCAACCGCCCTTCATCATGTCAAAGAATTCCGCATTGGAGCGGGTGCCCTTCATCTTGTTCAGAAAAAACTCCATGGCGTCGATGGGATTCATCGAGGAAAGAAGCTTGCGCAAAATCCAGACCTTGTTCAGCTCTTCGGCCGTGAGCAACAGCTCTTCCTTTCTGGTTCCGGATTTGGCCATGTCGATGGCGGGAAAAATTCTCCGGTCCGCGATCTTGCGGTCGAGCACCAGCTCCATGTTGCCGGTCCCCTTGAACTCTTCGAAGATGACCTCATCCATCCGGCTGCCGGTCTCGATCAGGGCGGAGGCAAGAATAGTCAGACTGCCGCCCTCTTCGATATTCCGCGCCGCGCCGAAAAATCGCTTCGGCCGGTGCAGGGCGTTGGAGTCAACACCGCCGGAAAGAATCTTGCCGCTGGGCGGCACTACCGTGTTGTAGGCCCTGGCCAGACGGGTAATACTGTCCAGCAAAATCACCACGTCCTTTTTGTGCTCCACCAGACGCCGGGCTTTATCGAGCACCATCTCGGCCACCTGGATATGCCGCTGGGGGGGCTCGTCAAAGGTGGAGCTGATCACCTCGGCATTGACGCCTCGCGCCATGTCGGTGACCTCCTCGGGCCGCTCGTCGATGAGCAGAACGATAAGGATGATTTCCTTATGGTTCTTGGTGATGCTGTTGGCGATATCCTTGATCAACACGGTCTTGCCGGTTCGGGGCGGAGCGACGATCAAGCCGCGCTGGCCCTTGCCGATGGGAGACATGATATCCATGATCCGCATGGAGTAGTTGTCCGGTTCCCGCTCAAGGTTTATGCGCTGCTGGGGATGCAACGGCGTGAGATTGGAAAACAGGGTTTTATCCCGGGCCTTTTCCGGCGGATCAAAGTTGACGCTGTCAACCTTGAGCAGGGCGAAGTAGCGCTCGCCCTCCTTGGGAGTGCGGACCGGACCTTCAATGGTATCACCGGTGCGGAGATTGAGCCGCCGGATCTGGGAAGGAGAGACATAGATATCGTCGGGCCCGGGCAGGTAATTGTAGTACGGGGCCCGAAGAAAACCAAAGCCATCGGGCAACACCTCGAGCACGCCGCTCCCCCAGTTCTCGCCGTTTTTCTCGGCTTGCCCGCCGGCGGCCTGCAGGATGGCAAAAATCAGCTCCTGCTTGCGCATGGCGCTGTATTCTTCAATACGATAGTCCTTGGCGAGCTTGGTCAGCTCGGTGATTTTCATCAATTTAAGTTCAGATAAGTTCATGCAATCCCTTTCTCCATCTCCCGTGTACGGCTAGCAATCTTATAAAGTTATATAGTTTGTGTGTGAACCGCGGCTGACCCCGGCAATATAGAAAATCAGACCCAACGTGACCAAAAGACGTGAAAAACACGATCTCCGTGCCCATCACCATCACAACAGAAAAAATCTGAAATGAACAACTTGAAATGTTTCGGCGGAATCACGAAGATATCAGGACAACCATCGCGATCAATCGATGTGAATACCTGACAATTTTCGAAGATGCGAAAATTTTACAGAGAGCGAAATGTGAAATTTTGGACAGGTTTTTCGAGAATTGGGGGTTAGAGGCTGATATATATTCTCGGAGTATCTTGACCTTAACTAAGTTTTGTCGAGGCTAAGGATACTTGCTTGATTTTTTCGTATGCGATGCGGAATAGTATTGAGTAATCCGCCCAGTGTCAACATTTTTTTAATAAATTCAGGAAGGTCACAAAAAAAACTAATAATTATTTTTTTGTTCACTTTCTCTTGCCATCATCTGATACTATTTGTATAGTGTCAAGTTTTCTGCCCCGGTTACAAAAATATCAGTATTCACCTGCAACAGAAAGAAAACTTTGAAACCAGGAGAGGTTAGCCCGTGCCTGCCGATATAAAAGCCAGATTACTCGAAGCCGGAAAGGATGAAGGATGCGTAACCCTCAGCTTCCTGAACGACCTGATTCCGGAGGGCAAGGACGCTGATGCCATCGACGGCATTTTCGACTTTCTCAACGAGAACAATATAGAAATAGTCAGCCAGGAGAAATCCGGCAAGAAAAAAACCCTCGACGGCAAAAGCTGGGAAGGTGGCGGGGACAACCAGCTCGAAGACGTCCCCCTGGACGATGACGACGACAAGCTCATGGACGCAGCCGCCCTTGTTTCCAAGGAGGATAGTCCGGAGCCGGAAGAAACGACCACCACCTATCTCCGGGAAATGGGCAAGTTCGAGCTGCTCACCCCCCAGGAGGAAGAAAAATACAGCAAGACCATCCGCGAGGGCTTTGACGGAATAATCCGTGCGGTTCGCCAGAACCAGCATGGGACCGAGGAACTGCGCCAGCTGGTTGAACGCATTGACCTGTGGGAAAAACGCGATCCGACCCTGAAGCCCAAAAAACAGCACCTCAATTTCATGATGCGTGCGATCGCCAAGGCCTGCCAGGCGCATCCCGGCAACAAAAAGCTCCAGGAAATGCACTGCAAGCTGGAGATGTTCCACCGCTCCATCGAGGTCGCCAAGGATGCAATGATCAAGGCCAATCTCCGCCTGGTGGTCAGCATCGCCAAACGGTACATGCACCAGGGCCTCACCCTGGCCGACCTCATCCAGGAAGGCAACCTCGGCCTGATGCGGGCCGTTTTCCGTTTTGACTACACCAAGGGCAACAAATTCAGCACCTATGCCAGCTGGTGGATCCGACAGGCGATTACCCGGGCCATTCTGGACAAGACCAGAACCATCCGGCTGCCGGTGCATTTTCTGGAGCTCAGGAGCCAGTTCTTCAAGGCGTTTTACTCGCTCCTCAAGGAGCTGGGACGAGAACCGACCCCCATCGAAATTTCCGAGAAAACCGGGTTGCCGATGGACAAGATCCTCGCCATCCTGGAGGCCTCCAGGGAACCCATCTCCCTGGAAACCCCGGTGGGCGATGACGACTCCACCCTGGGGGACTTCCTGGAAAACCAGGAATCGGTTTCCCCTTACGAGGCGGTGCAGAACCAGCAGCTCTCCGACCGGGTCACCAGCATCCTCAACACCCTGAGCACCCGCGAAGAAAAAATCATCCGGTTGCGCTTTGGCATAGGCGAGGACGCGGAATACACCCTTGAAGAAATCGGCAAGCGGTTCAACGTCTCACGGGAGCGGATCCGGCAGATCGAGAAAAAAGCGCTCAATCGTTTGCGGCATTCGAGCAGACGGGAAAAGCTCAAGCATTTTCTGGACTAAAAACTCCGGCCCGTTCTTCACGTTACCGCCGCATATCGTCACCCCCCAAACAATCAGGTCAGCCGCCGCTTACTGAACCTTTTCCAGCGGGAAGTCGTAGACAAAGCACATGCTGCCCGAGACAGACCGCAACCCTCTCCTTCCGGTACTCCTGGCCTTTGCCGCCGGGGCCATGACCGCGGGAGCCGACTGGCTGCCGGCAACCGCCCCTCTTTGGCCGGCAGCCTGCTTGTTTGCGGTCATGGCCACCTTCACTCTGCTCCGGTGGCCGCAGGCACGGGCCTGGCTCCTGGCCCTGCTGCTTCCCCTGTTCTTTTTCTGCGGCCTGCTGTACACAACTTCCTTCCTCTCACCCGGATTGCCACCCCATCATCTCGCCCACCGCATCCCCGAAAAACAGGATGTCAGCCTGACCGGCAAATTGATCCGCAAGCCTGTTTTCAAGAATGGAAAAACCCATCTTATTCTTGAGACGGACAGCATCCTTCTCCCTTCGGCCCAAGCCCCCCTTGCAACAACCGGCCGCGTCACGCTCACCGTCAACGCGCCCCAGCTCAAGGGAGTTGTTCCCGGCAAGGACTATCTGGTGCGCGCCCGGCTTTCCCTGCCGGAAAAACTGGCAACCCCAGGCATATTTGACTATGCCGGGTATCTGGCCGCCGAGGAGATCATGGTCAAAGGGTGGGTTGCCACCCCCATCTTCATCCAGCCCATCTCCCCTCGCACCAGTAGCCGCCTGTCCCTGCCGGACCCTTATTTTCTCGAGAGGTTCCGCCAGCAGTTCGAGGCCTTTCTCCATGCCCGCCTTGCCCCAAGCGACGCCGCGCTGTACCAGGCTCTCCTCATCGGCGACAGCAGCTCCCTCTCGCCGGAAGTCTCGGAGATGTACCGGGCGACCGGCATCATGCACATCCTTGCCATCTCCGGCAGCCATCTCGTTGTCGTGGCCTTCCTGACCACGCTTTTATTCCGCTTTCTGGTCAACCGCGTCCCCTGGCTGCTGCTCCGCCTGCCCGCCGACAAGATTGCCCTGGGTCTCTCGTTTCCCGTGCTCTTTCTTTACACCGGTTTTGCCGGTTTTCAGCCTCCGGTGGCGCGGGCCCTGATCATGACCGGGGTCTTCATGGCCGCCATCCTTCTGGATCGCCAGTGGTCAAGTCTGAACAATCTCGCCATTGCCGCTTTCTGCATCCTCCTGCCGAACCCGCTCAGCATCCACACCGCGTCCTTTCAGCTCTCCTTTGCCGCCACCGCGGCCATAATCCTCGCCATGCCGCACCTCGCGGCCCGGCGCCCCAAAAAGGACAACCGGACTCCCTGGCAAACCCTGCGCTACCTTCTCATCTCGGGGCTTTTCATCTCAATCGCCGCCTTTCTTGCCACCGCCCCCCTTGCCCTGTACCACTTCAACAGAATCTCCCTGGCAGGCCCCATCACCACCCTGCTGGTCACGCCTTTTCTTTGCTTCTGGACCCTGCCCCTTGGGTTGCTGGCAATCCTCAGCCAGCCGCTTGCTCCTGAATTTGCGATTTTCCTTTTAAAAACAGGCACATTTGGCATCCGGATTTCCCATACGCTGACCGCTGTGCTGGCCGGAGTGCCGTTTTCCTCTCTCTGGCTTCCCACCCCGCCCATTCCCCTGCTGCTCCTTTCCTACGCGATACTTCTTCTCATCTTCCACCACCGGCGAACGCTTCCAAACCTGGCCTTGCTTGCCATATTTTCCCTGCTGCTTTCCGGCTACACCCCGCTGCCGAAATGGCATGACAACTCGACACAGATCTCTTTTTTAGCCGTGGGAAACGGCAGCGCCACGGTCGTCGAACAACCCGGCGGCCGCGTCACCCTCATCGACGGCGGCGGCCCGCCCACCGGACTTTTCAACGTGGGAGAACGGGTGATTGCGCCGTTTTTATGGCACAAGCAGATCAGGCGAGTGGAACAGATCATCCTCACCCACGCCCATGCCGATCATTTTAACGGCCTGCCCTGGATCCTCAAAAGGTTTCAGCCAAAGATCCTCTGGCTCAGTGAAAGCAACGACCAGGAGCCGGGATTTGCCGCTTTTCTCCATGAAGCGGCGCAGGCCGGCTGCCAGGTACGGATTGCCAAGGCAGGGGAAGTGCTTGTCAACGGGGGGAATAACGGCTTCAGCATCACCTGTCTGGCCAATCTGGCCCTGGCCGGAAATACGGAGCAGCGTGCGAGCGGAAAGGAAATCCCGGAAAACCCGAACAATCGGGGACTGGTTCTGCGCCTGAACAACGGCGGCAACACCTTTCTCTTTCCCGGGGATATCGAAAAGGACTACGAAGAACCCATCCTGGAGAAGGCGGAACTGCTCAAAGCCGATGTCCTCCTGCTGCCCCACCATGGCCTGAGGTCTTCGGGCAGCCCACGCTTCATGGCGGCGGTGGGGGCACGCTACTCAGTGGTGTCGACAGGAAAGAAGGAGCCGTTTCCCCCGGCGCAGTATCAGGATGCAGGGGGTTGCATCTTTTCCACGGCCCGGCATGGCTCGATATTGTTTCTGTCCGACGGCAAGAACATAACCGCCCGCCCCTATCGGACGGGCGACGGTTTGCGGGAGGCGCGGTGAACCCATATGCGCCGGCTCTGCAACACGCGACAAGAACACGAACACTTGCCCGCTGTCACGCGTCGGTAAAATCCGTGGGCGGTTTTTTGAGGAACTGGACAAACTTGCTCTTGTCAATGCAGTTTACGTAGGCGTCATCCCCGGAGATCCAGCCTTTCTTGATCAGGTCCATGATCGCGTCATCCAGGGTCTGCATGCCGAATTTCTTCCCGGTCTGCATGGCGGAGGGGATCTGGTAGGTCTTGCCTTCCCGGATCAGGTTCCGCACCGCCGGGGTGCAGATCAGGATCTCCAGCGCGGCGCAGCGCCCTTTGACATCCACCCGCTTGAACAGGGTTTGGGAAACCACGGCCTTCAGGGCATCCGCCAGGGTGGAACGGACCTGGGCCTGCTGGTTGGACGGGAAAATTTCGATGATCCTGTCCACGGTTTTGTTGGCGTTCAGGGTATGCAGGGTGCCGAAAACCAGATGGCCGGTCATGGCCGCTTCCATGGCCAGGGCAATGGTTTCCAGGTCGCGCATTTCGCCGACCATGATGATGTCCGGATCTTCACGGAGCGCGCCGCGCAGGGCGGCGGAGAAGGATTGGGTATGCAGCCCCACCTCCCGGTGGTTGACGATGCAGTTCTGGCTCTTGTGCACGAACTCGATGGGGTCTTCGATGGTCAGAATATGGTCTTTGCGCAGCTTGTTGGCCTGATCGACAATGGCCGCCAGGGTGGTGGATTTACCGCTGCCCGTGGGGCCGGTGACCAGAACCATCCCCTTGGGCAGGGTGGCGAGCTGGGCGACAACCTGGGGCAGCCCCAGCTGGTCGCAACCCAGGATATTGCTGGGAATCTCGCGGAATACCGCGCCGATCCCGTATTTCTGCATGAAAAGGTTGCCGCGGTAGCGGGCAAGCCCGGGAATTTCGTAGCCGAAATCCACATCCCCGGTCTCCTCGAAAACCTTTACCTTTTCCTCGGAAACAATCTCATAGAGCATGGCCTTGAGCTCATCGTTGCCAAGAACCTTGTACTTGACCCGTTCCATCTCGCCGCGAATACGAAGGATCGGCTGCTGACCGGAAACCATATGCAGATCCGAGGCGCCCTGTTCGTTCATCAGTTTAAAAAAAGCATCGATCTGAGCCATGAAAAAAACTCCTGTAATCGGCAGGTTGAAGGTCTCGGGGAGATAGGCGCGCAATGATGCGGCTCATCCATACAGCATTAATGCACCAGTAATGCTAGTATATAGATTCGAACAAAATTACTCCACGCAAAAAATCAAGCACACGGGCAAAAAAGCACCCCTGAAAAATGACGCCGTACATCGATCTGCATACCCACTCAACCTGCTCGGACGGGCTGCTCTCCCCGGCCGCCCTGCTGGCCCTTGCCGCCCGCCGGGGGCTTGCGGCCATCGCCCTTACCGACCACGACACCGTCGCCGGGCTTCCCGAGGCCCTTGCCCACGGCGCACTCACCGGGGTTGAGGTTATCACGGGGATAGAGATCAGCAGCGCCCTCGATGGGGTTTCCCTCCATATTCTCGGCTACGGCATCGACCACGGGAACCCGGGTTTCCTCGCCTTTCTGGATAGACTGCAACAGGCCAGACATGACCGCAACCAGGGGATACTGGAACGCCTCCAAACCCTCGGCATCTCCATAACCGGCGAGGAGTTGACCCGGATTGCCGGAGACCAGATAGGCCGGCCCCACTTCGCCCGGCTGCTTACCCAAAAAGGAAGGGCCAAAAACACCCAGGATGCCTTCAGCCGCTACCTCAAACGGGGCTGCCCTGCCTTTGTCGAACACGCCAAGCCCCAGGCGGACGAAGTAATCAGGAAAATCACCGGGGCCAACGGCCTGGCGGTACTCGCCCATCCGATTTACTCTGATCCGACCCTTGAAAAAATTCCCGCCCTTGTCGCCCAGCTCAAGGATTACGGGCTGGCCGGGCTTGAGGCCATCTACCCCACCCACTCCAAGAAAGCCTGCCGTTTCCTGCACGCCCTTGCCACGCGACACGATTTGCTCATCAGCGGCGGCACGGACTACCATGGGGACAAGCGTTCGATCACCCCCCTGGGCGGCAACGCCAAAACCATCCGCGTCCCTCTCCGGATCCTGCAGGAGATCAAGCACCGGCTGGCCATCAATGCCGTACAGGCAGACACCAGCAAGACCTCTTGCAACAATGGCCCAACGGAGTGCCGGGGGTAACAAGCACCCGGATTCCCTGCCGAAATTTATTTTTCACGCCCGGCCTCTCTTTTTTTTTGCGAAAAATCCCGGTTTCTTGCGGCAATGCCTACGAAAAATAAAAAGCCATGTCCATTCGTATGCAAAAAGCGGGATTGACTTCCTGACCAGCCGACAGTACTACAGATACGTTCCCTGTCGCTGGCCGGGGCATGTGATCAAGACAAGAAAATTCGCATCTTAACAACGCGGATAACGGACAAAGACGGGAAATCCCATGACGGGCGACGAATACATCCTCTCGATCCTCAAGAAATACGAAGTCCCACGCGGGCCGGAATCTCCGGCGGAACAGGCAGCGGGCCGCATCGCCCCCAAGATACAACGCTGGGCAGGAGGATGGCTTGCCTCCCTGTCGCCTTCCGGTTCCTATGCAAAGCAAACCGGTGTGCACGGCGTAACCGACATGGATCTCTTCATCTCCCTAAAACCGGAGATGCCGGGAAGTGTAAAAAAAATCTACGACGAGCTGTTTACCCTGGCTGCCTTGCATGGCTGGAATCCCCGCCGTCAAAATGTTTCCATCGGCGTGTCCATCCATGGCGTGAACCTCGACTTGATTCCAGGCCGGGGACAAGCAGGCTATGAAAACTCCCATGACCTGTACTGGCTCAAGTCCGATTCCCTGCGACAAACCGACGTGAATCTCCATGTGGATACCGTCGTGAAATCACATCGCCTCCATGAAATCCAGGCCATCAAAATTTGGCGGCACATACATCAGCTTGAGTGGCCGTCGCTGTATCTTGATTTTTTTGTCATCAACGCCCTGACAGGAAGAGACACCGACTCCTTGGCGCACAATGTCCTGCATGTCCTTGATTCGATAGGGGAAGCCTTTGAAACGACCTGCATAGTCGACCCGGCCAACCCCGACAATGTCCTTTCAGACGACCTCACCGCGGAAGAGAAAAAAAACATCGCTGACCAGGCAAAAAAATCAGCGGCCGAGCAGCATTGGGAGGATATCATCTGGTAAATCCCCCAGCCGTTCCCGGCGAAAACCTGCCATTCCGATCTGTCCCCTTCCGTCAACGCCATTCCTTTTTGCTTGATCCGTTTTCCCAAATGGTCCTATGATATCCATATCGTTTGCCCATTTTTTCTAACAAACCATTATCTCTTCTTCAGAAATATTTCCAGCAAACGATACGAGGGAGGAGACCGCACCGGCCGCCTCCTGTTTAGGCAGCTTTCCCTTGGAAATACATCCCGTTAAGGACACGCACCGCATGGCCAGAAAATACAAACTCCTCATCGTCGATGACTCAACCAGCATCCTGAAGGCCCTGGCAAGAACCTTTGCCGACACGCCCTATGAGGTTACGACCTGCAACGACCCCGTCAAATCCTACGAAATGATCGAAGACGAACATTTCGACATCGTTATCAGCGACATCATGATGCCGGAACTGGACGGGCTTTCCCTGTTGCGCAAGATCAAGAACTACAACGGCACCATCCAGGTGATCATGATCACCGGCTACATTACGATCAACAACACCCTCAACGCCTTTCGCTACGGAGCAAACGACATCTTCTTCAAGCCGTTCAAGGACATGCGGGACCTCATTGACGCCGTGGATGCAGCCGCTAGAAAACTGAACCGCATCAACGAGATTCTCAAAGTGCTGGCCAGCGAAAAAGGAAACTGACATGCCGTACGACGTTGATCTTGACGCACTCCAAGGCTTTATCGATGAATCCAACGATTCACTCCAGGGAATCGAGGCGGACTTCATCGCCCTGGAAGAAGATCCCGGCAATGCCGAGATCATCAACAGGATCTTCCGCCCGGTGCACAGCCTCAAGGGCAATTCCGGCTTCTTCGGCCTGACCAATATCAACAAGTTCTCCCACCGCCTGGAAAATCTCCTGGATGCCTGCCGCAAGGGAGAGGTTCTGATCAACAAAAAGATCATCGATACCCTGCTCAAGGGGATCGAATACCTGCAAGCCATGCTCGACCGGGCCCAGAAAAACCCGGCCGAAGTGGCCTTTCTCCCGGAGGAAAAAAGTTTTCTCACCCAGGTTGAGGCGATTCAGCCCATTGCGGCAACCGGCTCCATCCAGAGTGTCATCACCCTGGAACACCTCCTCCATGAGTTCCTGGATCTTGGCCACAACATCCACGCCCACCCTCTGATCCCGGGGTTGCTGAATCAAATCGAGAAAGCCAACATCGACCTTCAGTCGATTATTGCCGCACAACAGCAAAAAGGACCGAGCAGCGCCTTTTCCCCGGACAACCAATATTTCCTGGGCGACAAGGATTTCACCGGCCAGCTGGCCCAGTTCGGGCTGATCCTCGAACTTCTCGAAGGCAAAAAACCCGTGGGCAAGGAGCTCCTGCTCACCTTTGCCGATGCCCTTGCCCAGGTGAGCGAAGCCCTGAAAGGCAACAGCGCCATTAGCGGAGAGCTTGACGAGCTCTGTGCCATGCGAAACTTCCTTGACGACGCCCTGATGGTGGCCAGCGACGAATACAACACCCTCTGCCGCAACCTGCTCAACTCGGTGATCGGCTGCTTCGAGGCCAAGGCCAAGCCCGGCTCCACCCGGCTGGGCGAGATTCTGGTGGAGCAGCAGCTTGTCAGCGAAGCGCAGATCTCCGCAGCCTTGGGCCGGCAAAAGAAGATCGGAGAACTGCTCATCGAGCAGGGGGTCATTCAGGAAGATGACCTGAAAAAGGCGCTGGCAATCCAGGACAAACGGGCTTTGGATGCCCACATCAAGGAAACAAAAACCTCCGAGCAGACAAAAACCATCCGCATCGATCAGGCGCGGCTCGACAACTTCGCCAATTCCGTGGGCGGGCTCTACATCAGCCTCGATTCCCTCAATTTTCTCAAGAAACAGCTCGAAACAAAGCTGGCGGATTTCGGACTCGTGACCAGATTCGACGGCATCATCAATGCGCTTGACGAACAGCTTGAAAAACTGCACGCCAATATCATGAGCATCCGCAGGGTGCCGGTCAAATCCCTGTTCCAGCGATTCCCCAAGGTGGTCCGCCAGCTGTCCACCTCGCTCTGCAAGGAGGTGCACTTCACCATCACCGGTGAGGAGACCGTCATCGACAAGGATCTCCTGGAAAAGATCGAAAACCCACTGGTCCACATCCTGCGCAATTCCCTGGACCACGGCCTCGAAACGCCGGAGGGGAGAAAAAAATCCGGCAAGCCGGAGCAGGGCTCCCTCCGGCTGCACGCGCGCGCCGACGAGAACAATGTCTACATTGTTATAGAGGACGACGGCCTGGGCATCGATCCGCGAAAAATGAAGGAAGTCGCCCTGAACAAGGGATTCATGACCTCCGAAGAGTTGGAACGGCTGAGCGACAGGGAGCTGATAAACCTTGTTTTCAAGCCGGGGTTCAGCTCGGCCGAGAAGGTCAGCGAGGTCTCGGGCCGCGGGGTGGGCATGGACGTGGTTCTGTCCGGGCTCAGGGAATGCAACGGCTCCATCCAGCTCGATTCCACCATCGGCAAGGGCACCACCGTTTCCCTCACCGTGCCGCTCACCAAAACCCTGGTCACCAAGGATGCCATGCTCGCCGAATCGGGCAAGGAGACCTATGCCATCCCCTCCGACGAGATCACCACGGTCATCGAAACGGAAAACATCATCCCGCTTCTTGCGGAAAACAACTGCATCGCATATGATGGCGCAATCCTGCGGCTGGTAGAACTCAACACCTTCTTTTACCCGGAAGCCTCCTCCACCCTGGCTGACCCGAGCAGTAAAGTTGTTGTGGTCTGCAAGCCCCACGGGATCGGCATCCTGGTTGACCGGATCCTGTCGCATCAGAAGATCGTGGCCAAGGAATTCGGCGACGGATACAAGAAACTCCAGAAAATCAACGGGATCTGCGGCTACACCATCATGGGCAACGACGATATCATCCTGATTGCCGATATCAAGGAAATCGCCGAGCATGCCGCATAGCATGCCGCTTCCGCCCCGGCCCGTTTCCCAAAGAAATCTTACCGCTGCAAGGCTGCCTCCACATGAACACCGTACTGATTGTTGACGATGAGCCGAACTACCAGATAGTTCTCTCCGAGCTGCTCCGCGAGGAAGGGTTCGGGATCTTTACCGCCGGAAACGGCGAAGAGGCTCTCAAAATCCTGGGCGAAACCGACATCGACCTGGTGATTACCGACATGCGCATGCCGGGGCTTGACGGGCTGGGGCTGCTCAAGGCGGCAAAGGCCCTCAACCCGGATCTGCCCGTGATCATGGTCACCGCCTTCGGCGAGGTGGAAATGGCGGTGGCGGCCATGAAGGCCGGGGCCTTCAACTATCTCACCAAGCCCTTCAACAACGATGAACTGGTGCTGAACACCAACAAGGCCCTGGAGCATTACGCCGTGCTCCGCGAAAACATGCGGCTGAGGGAGGAAATGCGCTCCCGCACCTCTTTCGCCAGCATGGTCGGCAAAAATCAGAAGATGCAGGCCATCTTCAACCTCATCGAAAAAGTGGCCCCCACCTCCACCTCGGTTCTGATCACCGGCGAGTCCGGCACCGGCAAGGAGCTGGTGGCCAGGGCCATCCACTGCAACAGCCCCCGGGAGAAAAATCCGTTCATCTCCCTCAACTGTGCGGGATTGCCGGAAAATCTCCTGGAAAGCGAACTTTTCGGCCATGAAAAAGGCGCCTTCACCGGGGCCATTGCCCTGCGCAAGGGGAGATTCGAACTGGCCGACACCGGCAGCATCTTTCTCGACGAGGTCGGCGAGATGGCCATGCCGCTCCAGGCCAAACTGTTGCGCGTTCTCCAGGAACGAAGCTTTGAGCGGGTCGGAGGCAGCCAGACCCTGCGGGTTGATGTCCGGATCATCGCCGCCACCAACCGCGATCTCAAGGATGAGGTGGACAAAGGGCATTTCCGGGAGGATCTTTATTACCGGCTCAACGTGCTGCACATCCATCTCCCCCCGCTGCGGGAGCGCACCGACGACATCCCCCTGCTGGTCGCCCATTTTGTCAACAAGTACGCCAAGCAGCTCAACAAGCCCAATTTGGAGATTGCCACGGAAACCGTCCGGTTTCTCACGACCCTCCCCTGGGAAGGCAACATCCGGGAACTGGAAAACACCATCGAACGGGCCGCCATCCTCTGCAGCAGAAACATGATCCGCCCGGAAGATGTCCAACCCGAGACCATGCCCGGAAAAACGCCCATGCAGTGGCTGAACGGCTTTGACATGGAGCAGGCGATCCCGGCCAACACCCCCCTGCCCGACGTGCTTGACGGCATTGAAAAGAAAATGGTCCTCTCCGCCCTGGACAAGGCGGATTATGTCCAGACAAAAGCGGCTGACGCACTCGGCATCACCAAGAGCCTGCTCCAGTACAAGATGAAAAAACACGGCATCCTTAAACGCTGACGGAGCTGTTTGGGGATTTAGACTGACGGCTGAAGACCGAAGCATACCCGAAAACCTTCCGCCTTCGGCCTATCCACCTGAGTAGTTGCAAAATTTCACCCCCACATCAGGTTCACGCCATGAGCTTTTCCTGCAAAAACTACGATTACAACGATGACAAATGCCTCATGCTCAAGCAGGATTGCATTCCCGGCCGTCCGGGGTGCGTGCTTGAGGGGAGAATAGCCCTGAGCGAAGCGCTCATGGACCGGATCAAGGCGCTGGAGCAGAAAAAACCCTCCGGCAGGACAGAAAAGAAATAACCCGCCCCATGGCGCAACCTGAACGGTTTCTTGGCGGTTGCCGAAACATACCCTTCCCACCCGTGCCTTCCATGAAAAAAATCTGTGATTACTGTGGCGGTTCCGGCCAGATACAATTCTTCGCCGGGGTGAGCAGATTCTTCCTCTCCTGCGAGGAATGCCCTCACTGCGCCGGGATCGGCTACGAACTCCCACCCGATGACACCACCGCCCAGGACAACCAAGACCCTTGCCCCGCGAAAAGATCTTCCTCCCGGAAGAGGTCCGGGTGAACCCGCCATGAGAGAGGAATCCAGGGTGGCGGTGGTCGGCGGCGGCCCCGCCGGACTCATGGCCGCCACCGTGCTCAGCGAGGCAGGCCTTGCGGTGGATATTTTCGATGCCAAGGGTTCGGCCGGCCGAAAATTCCTGGTTGCCGGTCGCGGCGGTCTGAACCTCACCCATTCGGAGCACGCCGAACCCTTTGCCGGCCGCTACGGAAACAACGCCGAAACCTTCAAAAAGCTCCTGGCCGGTTTTTCCCCGGACGACCTGCGCGCCTGGCTGCGTGGCCTTGGGGTGGAAACCTTTGTCGGCACCAGCGGCCGGGTCTTTCCCAAGGAGGCCACCGCCGCCGGGATTCTAAAAATCTGGCTCGATGGTCTGGGCAGGCGCGGGGTCGAATTCCACTACCGCCATCGCTGGCAGGGGTTTTCCGAAAAAGGCGCCCCGCTTTTTCTTACCGAAGACGGCGAGCTCCTCGAATTTCCGGCCCGGGCCGTGCTTCTTGCCCTGGGCGGAGCAAGCTGGCCCCAAACCGGTTCCGATGGAAGCTGGACCCCGCTTCTCGCTGCCAGAGGCGTCCGGCTTGAACCGTTCCGGCCGGCAAACTGCGGGGTCGAAGTGGCGTGGTCCGAACATTTCCGCACCCGTTTCAGCGGCCGGCCACTCAAGAATATCTTGCTCCGCTGCTCCGACCGACAGGCCACCGGCGACGTGATCATCACCGCTCACGGCTTGGAAGGCGGCCCGGTCTATGCCTTGAGCGGCGTAATCCGCGATCGGTTGGAGAAAGAGAGGCCGGTTGCCGTTCTTCTCGATCTCAAACGCGATCTCCCGCAGGAACGGATTCGCGAAAGACTTGAACATCGCCGCGACAAGGAAAGCCTCGCCAATTTTCTCCGCAAGACACTACACCTCACCGGGCCGGCCTATTCGCTGCTCCGGGAAATCTGCCCGCCGGAAGATCTGAAAAACCCGGCAACGCTTGCCGGACATCTCAAGAATCTTTCCCTCCCCGTTATCAATACCAGGCCGCTTGCCGAGGCAATCTCCTCCGCCGGAGGCGTTACCTTTTCGGAGGTGAATGCGGACCTCATGCTCCAAAAACTGCCGGGAGTATTCGTGGCCGGGGAAATGCTGGACTGGGAAGCGCCCACCGGGGGCTATCTGTTGCAAGGCGCCTTTACCACCGGGTATCAGGCGGCCAGAGGCATGCTCAAATGGCTGGGCCACCCGACCCGCCGACAATAATCCCCATGCGGTTCCGGGCCTGGACAGCTGCCTGGTCGGCGATTTCTCCGCTTGCAATCAAAACAAATTTATCGGACAATCCATCCTGTTATAATCAGTCGCTGTTGTGGTATAAATAAAGATCGGGCCGGGATACTGTCCAGCCCCTAAAAACATTTTTTCACACGGAAACCCCATGAAAATCACCATCACCTACTGCACCCAATGAAACTATCTGCCACGGGCTTCCAGGCTGGAAGCCGAACTGAAAAAACAACTCGCTGCCGAGGTTGAACTCATTCCCGGCTCATCGGGCATCTACGAGATCATTGCCGATGGCCGCCTGATTTTTTCCAAGCAGGCAGCCGGCCGTTTTGCCGAACCCGAGGAAATCATCAGCCTCATCCGGAGCCACGGGTAACGGGATCCCCTTTTGACGACCAAGACCATGCCATCGGAAACACCAGCGACCCTCACCCTTCTCGATGCTCAGGACACCGGCGAGCACCGCTGGCTGCTCAACGGCAACACCACCTATACCCTGGGCCGGGTGACCAGCACCGATATCACGCTTCCCTATTCCTGGGTGTCCCGGAAACACGCCATGATTCAAAGGGAAGAAAATGGCCGCTTCAATCTCCTGGACCTGGGAAGCTCAAACGGCACCTTTCTCAACGGCCGGAGAATCCATACCCCCGCCACCCTGCAAAACGGCGACTGTATCGGCATCGGCAGCACCCGTCTCCTGTTCCATCAGGATGCGATCCCTGTCCGGCCATCGCCGGTCCCCGGCCCGGACCTCGATGAAATGACCGTTGCCTTTGTCCAAAAGCAGATCATCACCATCCTGATCTGCGACATCCATGACTTCACCAAGCTTTCGGAAACCATGGGTGACCAGTGGGTTTCCCAGCTTCTTCAACATTGGACCGGCGGGGTCAGCAAGCTGGTGCAGAAACATAACGGGATTGTCGACAAATTCATCGGCGACGCGGTGATGGCCCTGTGGGCCGGGCCAAACCTTGGGGACAACATCCACCAAGCCCTGAAGACCGCCATTGCCATCAACACCTTCACCAGCAACCTCAAGAAAAAGGTTCCGGATCTTCCCTGGTCACTACAGATCGGAGCGGCGCTCAACACCGGCGAGGCAATGATGGGAAACCTTGCCCAGGACGGCAACTACACCGTGGTCGGGGACGTGGTCAATGTGGCGTTTCGCCTGGAAAACATGACCAACCGCCAGGATGATCTGGACATTGTCATGGGCGGCGACGCAGCCGCACACCTCCTGGAGCCGGAGATTTTCTTCAAGAAATTTTCCTTCCAGCTGAAGGGAAAACAAGGGGCTGTCGAGGCTTATGGCTGCAGCTTCGCCAAGCTTTCAACCTATCTGGGGCAGAGCGCTGGGCGGCTTGAAGTCCAAGACACCCCGGCGGATTAAGCGGTCGGCTGCACCGCGCCATGAAAATTCCGGAGAACCTGTAGAGAAATGATCACCGAATCCAGAAAATTTATCCGGATCGTCACCGATTATCTCCTGGCGGAAGACAGGAAGATCGATTTCAACATCTACACCAAGCCTCCCAACAGCAACAAACCCCTCCTGTTGATCGCGGCCAACACCAATATCGCCGACATCAAGGAGACCCTTGCCAGAAAGAGCCACGGTCCGCTCTACATTACCCAGGAGTCAGCCAAGAAATTCGAGAACTTCATGGAAGACTCCCTGGATGCCATTATCAGAAACAGGGATATCCCCCTTGAGCAAAAATCCTCGGTTGTGCACTCCTGCGCTAAAAACATCATCCGGGATGTGTTCGAGGATCCCCGCAGCGGCAAAAACATCTCCCGCGCCAGAAACGTAACCAGCAACATCATCGATCTTACCCTGACGGACACCCAATCCATCCGCCACTTGCTTCGCCTTGGTTCCCACGACTACTACACCTTTTCCCACTGCGTGAACGTCGCGGTTTTCGGCATCGGCCTCTGGCTGATGATCCGCAAGGGAGACAACACCGAACTCCACGATTTTGCCCTGGGCTGCATCCTGCACGATGTGGGAAAAAGCCAGATCGTGGACTCCATCCTGAACAAGCCGGGGAAACTCGACTTCGAGGAATTCGAAATCATCAAAAAACACCCGGGCCAGGGCCACTGGCTCATGGCCAAGCACGCATCCGAAATCACCCTCGACGTGATCATGCACCACCACGAACAAATCAACGGCAACGGCTACCCCCACGGGCTCAAAGGCGACCAGATTTCCGACAACGCCAAAATCGCCACCATTGCGGACGTCTACGACGCCCTGACCACCAACCGCCCATACGGCGGGGCCCGGCGCCCCCTCAACGCCCTGACCCTGATGAAGGAAGAGATGGTCGGCCACTTCGAGCAAAAAAGGTTTGAGGATTTCATTCTGTTTTTGGGCGGGAGGTCGGCCTGAGCCGCCACCCCTTCCCCCCCAGGCAACAAGGAGCAACGCGGCATGTGGTCATCTAAGGATGTATATTATATCTCGGACAGCACCGGAATCCTGGCAACCAACCTGGGCCAGGCCCTGATCTGCCAATTTCCGGAAATCAATTTTCACGAGGAAAAGTTCCCCTTTGTCCTCAACAAGGAAGAAGCGAAAAAGATCCTGGACTATATCCTGAAAAAATCCTCCGGCCGTCGGCCCTTGATTTTCAGCACCATCATGACCAAGGATATCCGCGCTGTTTTCGACTCCCCCGAGGTCGAACTCTTTGACGCCTTTGAAATTTTCATGACCCGACTGGAAGGCTGTCTTGAGGCGAAGGCTCTGGGCGTGCCCGGCTTTTCCCGGCATATCGACAACCTTACCATGGCCAAACGGGTCGAGGCGATCCACTTCTGCCTGGAACACGACGACGGCGTCAACACCCACGAACTGGACGAGGCGGAGGTCATTCTCCTTGGGGTTTCCCGCTCGGGCAAGACCCCGGTCAGCGTGTACCTGGCAACGCAGATGGGAATGAAATCGGCGAATTTCCCCCTCACCGCCGAGTATCTCCGGGAATACACCCTGCCGGAAGCAATAGTCAGGAACAGAAAACGCGCCATCGGCCTGACCACCACCCCGGAACTGCTTCACAGTGTTCGGGAAAAACGGTACGCGGACAGCAACTATGCCAAACGCTCCACCTGCGCCGAAGAGATCCAGACCGCGGAAACCATCTTCCACAACCACCACATACCCATTGTTTCCACAGCGGGCAAATCCATCGAAGAGATTGCCACCCAGGTTTCCCAGGAGCTGGGCCTTTCGAAAAAGCCGGCCTCGTTGAACGAACGTTCCTGATCCTTGAACGGTAACCCCGCCCCTGTCCTTATTTTTTCCATGGGCTCTTTTTTCCCATGCCCCCCACCGGGGCATCATGGTATGCTGCTCGGAACAGTCGGGGTGCTCAAACTTTTGACCCGATTTTTTCCATACACAACAAGCATCCGAGGTTTTTTCTTGGCGCCATTATTGTGCACCGTATTCCTGCTGCTCTTGGGCGGACTTCTGCCGGATAACGCCCTGGCCTTTCAACCCCACGCCTATTCCGGACTCTACATCCACCAGCTTGCCCATTTTTTCCTGATTGTCTCCCTCTTCTTTTTTGCCGTCAAAGCCCGCCAGACCCGCCTCGCTTCTCTCAAGGGCTGGCAATACATCATCGCCGGAACCTGGCTTCTCATGCTCTGGAGCGGCGCCACCATGGTGGGGCATGTTCTTGACCTGGAGATCGAAGACGCCCTGTTCCTGCCGCCCGGCGAAGATATCCCCCTGCTTCGCCTGACGAGCTGGCAGGAGGTGCTGTACTATCTCCTGAAGCTGGATCATCTCATCGCCGTGCCCGCCATGTTCCTTTTTTATCGGGGCCTCAAGCAGCTCAGGGAGGAAAAAGCAATGCTCTCCTCTTCCGGGCAGGACCGGCCATGATCACCATCTCCATGCTCCCGGTCTGGCTCTTTGATTTCGGCGGCGCCGTGGCCCTCATCCTTCTTTCCGGCCTCTGCCTCAAGCATGCCCTGGCCTTGGCCCGCATCGACCGGGAAAGTCCCCTGGTCATCTTCCTCCTCTGGTTCTGCGGCGCGCTTTTCGCCCTTGCCCTGTCGCGTTCCAGCGGCCACATCCTCAAACATCTCCTCACCCTGTCCGGCAGGGAAGATATCTGGCGGCTGCTGGCTCCGTTCAGCGGGTCGGTCAACAGCATGGCCTTCATTGTCATCGCCTCGGTAACCCTCTTTTTCAATCGGATCGAAACCATCATGGAACGAATGGTCCGGGACCGCGAAAAGATCGAAAAAAACAGCCAGGATCTTTTCCGCCTGAACAAGGAGATCGAGGCGGTCATCGCGGAGCGGACCAAGGCGGCCATGGCCCTGCGCATCGCCCATGAGGTGCGCAACCCGATCACCATCATCGGCGGCATGGTTCGCCGCCTGCTCAACGCCTATCCGGCCGAAGAGGAGGGAAGGCTGAAGCTGATCCATATCCTCGACCAGGCCCGCAAGCTGGAAAACCTGGTGAGCAAATTCGAATCCGTCCGGCCGGAATCGAGGAAGATCTTCGCGCCGCTGGACCTCAACCCCATTGTCGCGGAGGCGGTGGAATCCCTGCAACACGAGGCCCGGGCCAAGGAAGTCAGCCTCAGCCCCGACCTCAGCCAAATCCCGCTCTTTTTCCACGGCAACAGTTCGCTGATCAAGATCGCCCTTGCCCACCTGCTCCGCAACGCGGTGAATGCCTGCGCCAAGAACAACCGGATCATCATCGCCACGGAAATGACCTCCGCCGGTTGCCAGGTGAAAATTACCGATGACGGCCCGGGAATCTCCAAGGAAATGCTCGAGGTCATCTTCGACCCCTATCAACACATCAACCGGCAGAGCACCGGCCTCGGCTTGCCCTATGTCAAGCAGATCATCAACGAGCACATGGGCACGGTCACCGTCACCAGCGAGCAAGGCGCCGGCACCACCATCCTGATCGTCCTGCCCACCCACCTCGGCGAGCTCACCGGCGTTGCCGGTGGCGCCTATGCCATCTGAGGATTCTTTCCCCCTGCCGCCAACCTGTTGTAATTGCGAATAATCACACAATTCCCTTGCGCAATCCCGGCGTTGAGAAAACCGCGGCCGGTCTTTTGCAACATCTATTAGAAATACCCGGCGTAATGTGCTATGGTGTCCGATTGTTCTTGCCCTCAATTGACAATCTCAGCGGATAGTACACACCCATGCTTGCCATCAATCAGCTTTCCATCCAGTTCGGCTCCAAACACCTGTTCAAGAATGTCTCGGTCCGGGTCCATCCCGGCGAAAAAATCGGCCTGGTGGGGGTGAACGGCGCGGGCAAATCCACCCTGCTCAAGATCATGGCCGGGGTAAAGCATGTGGATGACGGCGTCCTGGCGCGATCCAAGAACGTCTCCGTCGGCTACCTGCCCCAGGAGATCACCGCCTTTCCTCCGGGCCGCACCCTGTTCCAGGAGGCGGAAACCGCCTTTGCCGAGGCCCTGGCGCTGCAAAAGGAGCTCGATCAGGTCAACCATGATCTTGGCCGGATTCCGCCGGAGGATCCCGGTTTCGCCGACCTGCTTCACCGCCAGGGAGACTTGCAGCACCGCCTGGACCAATCCGACATCTTCACCATGGAGTCCCAGGTGGAAAGGATTCTGCTGGGGTTGGGTTTTTCCCAGAGCGATTTCGGCAAGGACAGCATCTCCTTTTCCGGCGGCTGGCTCATGCGCTTGATGCTGGCCAAGATCCTCCTTGCCAAGCCGGACCTCCTGCTCCTGGACGAACCGACCAACCATCTCGATATCGAGTCGCTCACCTGGCTCGAAGAGTTTCTGCAGAATCACCGGGGGGCCATGGTGATGATCTCCCATGACCGGGCTTTTCTCGACAACCTCACCACCGTAACCTGGGAAATATCCCTGGGCGAGCTCACGATCTACAAGGGCAATTACTCGAAATACCTGGTGGATAAAGCAAACCGGATGATCATCAAGCGGGCGGCCTACGAAAACCAGCAGGCCATGATCGAGCAAACCATGAAATTCGTGGACCGGTTCCGCTCGAAAGCCACCAAGGCCACCCAGGTGCAGAGCCGCCTCAAACAGCTGGAAAAGATCGAGATCATCGAACTGGACGAGACCGAAAGCTCCATCTCCTTCCGCTTTCCGCCCTCCCCGCCTTCCGGCAGAACCGTGCTGGAGATCGAGGGTCTGAACAAACAGTTTGGCCCCCTGCATGTTCTCCGCGACCTCTCCTTTAGCCTGCAACGCGGCGAGAAGCTCGCGGTGCTCGGGGTCAACGGCGCGGGCAAGTCCACCCTGGTGAAGATCCTGGCCGGCCTGATCGCCCCGGACAACGGCACGATCCGTTTCGGCCACAACGTGGCCATCTCCTACTTCGGCCAGCATCAGGCCCAGGAGCTCGACCCCCGCTACACGATCCTGGAGACCCTGAGCCATGTGAGCAACGAGCTGAGCGTCACCCAAACCCGTTCCCTGCTGGGCGCTTTCCTCTTTCGCGGCGATGACGTGGACAAGAAGGTGGGGGTGCTCTCGGGCGGGGAGAAAAGCCGGGTGGCCCTGGCCAAGATGATCGCCACCCCGGCCAACCTCCTCATCCTGGACGAGCCCACCAACCATCTGGACATCCAGTCCCAGGAGGTTTTGCAGGAGGCGATGCGCCAATACGACGGCTCCATCATCGTGGTTTCCCACAACCGCTATTTCGCCAACTCCTTTGTCGGCAAGGTTCTGGAGATCAAGTCCGGCCACGGCACCATCTTTGACGGCAATATCGACTACTATCTCCACAAGATCCATGCCGAAGCGGCCTCACCCCCGCAGAAAACCGCAGCCGCGCCCAAACCGGAACCAGGCGCTCCTGCCCCGGAAAAGCAGACCAAAAAAGGCAAGGAATCCCGCAAGCTGCAGGCGGAATTGCGCCAGCAGAAAACC